>NZ_JAEILC010000133.1:0-49099 GCF_016307435.1 Pseudomonas sp. S4_EA_1b
ATTCAATAATACTTAAAGGTTACCTTTTGGACTATACATAAAATCCTTTAAAATCAATATGTTGAGCTTGAAAATCGGTCAAGATTACTTATGTTACTCTTTTTTTGTCCCCCCTCAAGATTTCGAATTTCAGCCCCCTACACGTGTGATGCGCACGCGTGCTGAGGTGCATGCAGATGCTGGTGGGAATGGCGTGGGAATGCTTTCGGGCAACAGGCACCGCTGGAGCCCTTGTATTCCGTGGCCTCCCCCTGCCGATCGAGGGTGCGGGTACTTTCGAATCTCTCCTTCACCGCCACATTCTACAAACACAAACCCCCGGTTTCTTAACAAGATCCGGGGGTTTGTGGTTTCTGGCGTTCTTAAATACAGGGCTTGGCAGGCTGCGCCGTGCCCTCGCATGCAGTCACTCAAACCCCGCAAGCCCTTGATGCCTCAAGTGCCTGATGGGCGCCAAGCTCGGCTTGAGATGCCCGCATTCTTGCCGGTATTCACTTCGAATCGGTCTGGCTACCTGTGCGGGGCGACTCATACGTTATCTTGTTCGTTATACAACCTCTGCCTTGCCCGGATTGTGTAGATGACCACTCGACCGAAGCCCACGCTCAACCTTCGTAGTTTGATTCTTATTTTTGTACTGCTTTCTGCTGTTGCGACCCTGGTCAACAGTTTCTGGGTCATGTTCAAGATCCAGAAGCAGGAACTCATTGAAGGGGCGCTGGACGTCAATAAAAACTACGCCGCCCGTATCGCCCGCAGTGTCGAGCAGGTATTGGACGCCGATCTCGATAAATTGAAATATGGTGCAGCGGGTATTGGCAAAGCGTTTGGCGACAAAAGTGCTTTGAGCCGTGAGGCCAAGCGCTTATTTGAGCAGGACGCCAGTTTCAACTCCGTACTGGTCGCCAGCGCGGACGGTACCATCATTGCTTCCGCGCCTGAAAACCTTCAACTCAATGGCCGCACGTTGCAGCACAAAGAACCTTTGACGCTGCGCACGCCGAAAATCAGCAACGCCTTCAGGTCGATCTCCGGCAATTTGGTGGTGTTTATCTCTCAACCCATATTCGGTACGGGCGGAGAGTATCTGGGCTTGATCGGCGGCACTATCCGGTTGGAGCAGAGCAACACCCTTCAAGCCCTCATGGACACGAATGTGCGCAAGGATGGCGCGCATTTCTACTTGGTCGACGCTGCGCGCCAGGTGCTCTATCACAGCGATCCTGCGCAGATAGGCAGTGTCAGGGGCACGGACCTGATCGCCAGCGCATCGCTCCGCGAGGTCTCAGGCACCTTACAGGCTAAGGATGAGTACGATGTGCAAATGCTCGCCGGTTTCGCTCGGGTGCCCAGCAGCGGTTGGGGGGTGATCTCGCAGCAGCCCTTGGAGAATATCCAGGCAGTTCTGCGCCGGACGATGACCAAAGTCGCTCAAGGTATAGCCCCGTTGGCGCTGTTCGGGATCGTTCTGATCTGGTGGTTGGGCGCAAGGATCTCGGCCCCATTATCGCGGCTGGCCGACTGTGCCAAACGGCTGGACATGCCTGACAGCTACGCGCGCATCAGCGCAGTGCCTGCGCGTTATTTCGAAAGTTGGCAGATCCGCCGAGCGCTGTTGCTGGGCGCGACCCTGTTGCAGGAAAAGATCGGCAAGCTCAATCATCAGGCCCATACGGATGCGCTGACGGGGCTGGCCAACCGCCGGGCCATGCAGGACGTTCTGGCGTTGTGGCAGGAGACAGGCAAAGCGTTTGCCGTGGTTTCGGTCGACATCGATCATTTCAAGCACGTCAACGATACGTTCGGCCACGGTGTGGGGGATGAAACGCTGCGCGCCATTGCCGAACTCATGCAGCAGAACTCACGCGCCAACGACATGCCTTGCAGGGTGGGGGGAGAGGAATTCGTCTTGTTATTGCCGGGCAGTTCGCTGCAAATAGCGGCCGATGTCGCTGAGCGGCTGCGCGCCTCAATCGAGGCGGCCAGCATCGAGACGGTCGGGCGTATCACCGTCTCAATGGGGGTGGCGCTGTGGCGTCCTGAGGTCGAGTCGATATCGGCCGTCCTTGAGAGAGCTGATCAACTGCTATACCAAGCCAAGCAAAGCGGCCGCAATCGCGTGGTGGTTGAGCAGGTGCCGGACTGAACTGCGACCAGCCGTCACGCCATTGGGCCCTCAATGCCTGTGGCGATGATGCACATCCGGAAAATGCGCGTGGCTATGCTTGATCGGGCTGTGCACGTGCACATGGCTGTGTGGCTGATTGGGGTCCCAATCAAACGCATGTTCATGCTGATGATGTTCGTCATGCACATGCCGGTGCCCGTGTTGCGTGGCTTCGTGCTGATGTTCATGGGCGTGGCGTTCGGTCAGGTGCAGCCACACGCCTACCGCCATTAACGCCGAGGCCACCCAGAACGCGATCGACACCGACTCGCCCATCGCCAGTACCGCCAGGGCGGCGCCGAGAAAAGGGGCGGTGGAGAAATACGCCCCGGTGCGTGCGCTGCCCAGGCCGCGCAGGGCCAGTACAAACAGGACGAGGCTGATGCCGTAGCCGAGGAAGCCCACCAGCAGGATTGGCATCAGTTGAGCTGTGGCCGGCCATTGCGCGCCGAGGTAAACGGCCAGGCCGGTATTCACCAGCCCGGCGATCAAACCTTTGATGCCGGCGATAAATACTGCGTCCGAAGCGGAAACCTTGCGCGTCAGGTTGTTATCGATGCCCCAGCACAGGCAGGCCAGCGCAACTGCCAGCGGCCCGGTCCAGTCGCGACTGGCGCCGGCGCCGTCCGACCAGGACAACACCACACCGCCCAGCACAATCGCGATCATCCCCAGGACGATACGGCGGTCGGCGTTTTCTCGGAACACCAGCCAGGCGATCACGGCGGTGAGCACCGATTCCAGGTTGAGCATCAACGAGGCCGTTGCGCCGGCGGTGCGGGTCAGGCCGTACATAAGGGCGACGGGGCCGAGGATGCCGCCGAAGAGAATGGCGCCGAGCAACCAGGGCCATTCATGGGGTGTCAGCCCGCTGTGCTGCCAGCCGCGATCGCGGATCAGGCGCACCACGCCGAGGCCGAGGCCACTGCCGAGGTATAGCAGGCCGGCCAGCAGAATGGGCGAGAGGCCCAGGCCGAAGTGTTTTGCGAGCGGGGTGCTGGCGCCGAACAGGGCGGCGGCGCAGAGGGCATAAACGATGCTGAGGTTCATGGGCCATCCTCGGAGGGTCAGCCCATGATACGTCGCGGGCGCAGGGGAACGCCCGAGGGATTTACTGCGCGGTTTTCAGCTTGACCACATCACCGGAGATCTTGGTGGTGTAACCGCTGAGCACCCAGGCCCAGAACCATTTTTCCTGCACTTGGGTGTTGATCAGAGCGTCGCCGCCTTTTGCCTTGATGGCCGCTTCTTGTGCGCGGACGAAACGGCTGTTCTGACCGATCGGGATCACGCCGAACAGCATGATGCCGGTGGCGCTGGCTTCACTGTGACCCAGCACGGTGTATTGGTTGCTGTCGTACTGTGGGGATTTGATGGCGGTGCCGGTGCAGCCGGCCAGGGCGAAACCGAGTACTGCGGCTGCAACTACTTTGCTGACGTACTTCACTGTGTAACTCCATGGTCTAAAGCCCAAGATTCAATTCCTGGGGGCGCGTACTGTAATCGCTGCATAGACGAATTGAAACGAATCTGAACGATTAGGCTCGTTCACGCCGCGCGGCTAAACATGCAGCCACGCCAGCCCGCCCAGCACCATGGCCACGCCTGCGGCCGTATACGAAAGTCGCTTCAACCACTCCTTCCTCGTCAACAAGGTAATTGCCGCCAACGAAATCGCGATCTGAATCGCAGTCATCGCCTGGGCCCAGCGGTGGTGCCGATGCAGCGCCTGTTCAGATTTTTCATCCCACTCCCGTGAGGTGGCTTCAAGTTTTTCTGCCTGTTGGCGCACGGCCTCCTTCTGGCTTTTGTAGCGTTCGATCTCTTCCCGATAATGCGCAGCATCCACGCCGGGGATATGGGTGGCCAGCTCCGCCAGGTTTTGTCGGCTGGACTTGGCCTGGTAGTAATTCCACTGGTTGGCGGCTTCGGTCTTGATGATCGCGGCGTTGTTCTTGTCCATCGCCGCTTCACTCTCGGTGGAACCGGCCTGGTAGCTGAGCATGGCGCCGAGGGTGGCCATTAACGCGGTCATCACGGCGATGCGGCTGGCGAAACTATCCCCTCGGGCGTGGGCATGTTCGGTGGTGTGTTCGATATGTTTTTCGTGGGGGCTGGGGACTTCGAAGGCTTCGGACATGGCGGCCTCTGTGAACGGCGTGAGGGATACTGATTCTTCACCAGCC
Source organism: Pseudomonas sp. S4_EA_1b (assembly GCF_016307435.1). NCBI lineage: Bacteria > Pseudomonadati > Pseudomonadota > Gammaproteobacteria > Pseudomonadales > Pseudomonadaceae > Pseudomonas > Pseudomonas sp. S4_EA_1b. The sequence continues at coordinate 4,354 of NZ_JAEILC010000133.1, forward strand.
AAGCTGTCGCGATCCTGTCCGCGACGCAGGATCAACCTCGCCCAAAGGGTTGCCCGCAGGTCAATGTGACCGCTATTGTGCTGAAACCTTTTAGTCCTTCCCCCAAGGATCCGTTGTGATGAATGCACCGCGTACCGCTGTCCCGATCAAGGCTGTGATTTTCGATATGGACGGATTGTTGCTGGACACCGAAGGCATCTACACCGAAGTCACGCAGATCATTGCCGAGCGCTACGGCCGTTCTTATGACTGGGGGATCAAGCAGCACATTATCGGGCGGGGTGCCCAGGACCTGGCCGAGTATGTGGTCAAGGCGCTGGAATTGCCGATCACCCCGGCCGAATTTCTGCGCATCCGCGAACCGTTGATGAGCGAGCGTTTTCCCAAGGCATTGGGCATGCCCGGCGCCGAAGCGCTGGTTCGGCATTTGAAGGCGCACAACATCCCGATTGCCGTGGGCACCAGTTCCTCGCGCAATTCGTTCGGCCACAAGACCACCTTGCACCGCGAGTGGTTTGCGTTGTTCGACACCATCGTTACCGCCGATGACCCGGAAGTCGGTGCCGCTAAGCCCGCGCCGGACATTTTCCTCACCGCCGCACGCCGTCTGGGGGTCGAACCCAAGGATTGCCTGGTGTTCGAAGATTCGCCGTTCGGCGTGACCGCGGCAAAGGCTGCGCAAATGACCGCCATCGCTGTGCCCGATGAAGCCATGGCCGACAGCAAGTACCACCACGCCGACCAGATCATCCGCAAACTCGCGGACTTTGATCTGGCGGCGTATGGCTTACCGCCGATGTCCTGATCACGCACGGCCAAAACAGGGAAGGGGGCTTGCCCCTTCCCTGTTGGCTCAGGCGCTGAAACCACCGTCGATAGTCAGGCTGGCACCGGTGATATATCCGGCCTCTGGCCCCGCCAGATACGCCACAAAACTGGCAATCTCCTCCACATGCCCGTACCGCCCAATGGCCATCAAGCCGACCAAGCTCTTGGCAAAATCGCTGTCGGCTGGGTTCATGTCGGTGTCCACCGGGCCGGGTTGCACGTTGTTGATGGTGATACCGCGCGGCCCCAGGTCCCGTGCCAAACCTTTGGTCAACCCCACCAGCGCGGCCTTGCTCATGGCATACGGTCCGCCGCCGCCGAAGGGCATGCGCTCGGCGTTGGTGCTGCCGATATTGATCACACGGCCGCCTTCGCTCATGTGCTTGGCGGCTTCTTGAGTGGCAATAAATACGCTGCGCACGTTGATCGCCAGGGTCTGGTCGAAGTCCTCCAGCTTGAAGTCTTCCAGCGGCGCAATGGCCAGCACGCCGGCGTTGTTCACCAGGATATCCAGGCGACCGAACGCCTTGACGGTGGCGCTGACGGCGTTGCGGATCGCGGTGGCGTCGGCGCTGTCGGCGTGGATGGCCACAGCTTGGCCGCCTGCGCTGATCACGCTGTTTTGCAACGCCTCAGCCTTGGTCGCCGAGCTGACGTATGTAAAGGCAACGGCGGCCCCTTGGGCGGCCAGACGCTGGACGATGGCGGCGCCGATGCCGCGGGAACCGCCTTGAATCAAGGCGACTTTGCCGGTCAGGTTGTGTGCAGTCATGTCGATCTCCTGTCTGTTCAAGGCGGTATGCCCTGTTGTTGCAGCCAAGTATCGACCTGCCTCACCCAGGCCGGTAGACCGTGATTGCTATAGTCTGTGTAAACCAAAAGTTTAGGGTGAGGCGGTATGGAAAGCTTTGGCAGTATCGAATGCTTTGTGCGCAGCGCCGAAGGCGGCAGCTTTGCCGAGGCTGCGCGGCACTTGAGCCTGACCCCGGCGGCGGTGGGCAAAAGCGTGGCCAAGCTTGAAGCGCGCCTCGGCGTGCGCCTGTTTCAGCGCAGCACGCGGCGCCTGACCCTCACCGAAGCCGGCAAGCTGTTCCTCGATGAAGTCAGCGCAAGCCTTATCACCATCCAGAACGCCGTGGCCAACCTGGCCAGCGCCGAGGGGCGGCCGGCTGGCACACTCAAGGTGAGCATGGGCACGGTGTTCGGTAATCGTTATGTGATGCCGCTGCTGGGGCAATTCACTGAGCGCTACCCGGATATCAGCCCGGACTGGCACTTCGATAATCGCCAGGTGGACCTGATCGGCCAAGGCTTCGATGCGGCCATCGGTGGTGGCTTCGAACTGCCCCAGGGCGTGGTGGCGCGCAAACTGGCGCCGGCTCATCGGGTGTTGGTGGCGTCGCCGGATTACCTGGCCAAACGCCCGCCGGTGCAGGGGCCCGAAGACCTGGGGCGTTGCCTGGGTATCCTGATCCGCTCGCCGCAAACCGGCCGCGTGCGCACCTGGCAATTGACCGGTCCCGACCGCGAGCAACGCCCCTTGACGCTCAAACCGCGCATGACCTTGAGCGACTCCGAAGCCGCCTGCTGCGCCAGCGCCCAGGGCCTGGGCATTGCGCTGGTGAGCATGCCCATGGCCGTGCCGTTTCTGGACAGTGGCGCGGTGGTACGGGTGCTGCCTGAGTGGTATGTGGACGACGGCAATATTTCCATCTACTACGCCGAGCACAAGCTGCTGCCCGGCAAGACCCGGGCATTTGTGGATTTCATCATCGAGCAGTTTGCCGAGCAGCGCCTGGGGCAGCGCTTTAGCGCGGTTTAATCGAAGCGCGGCCCTAGCGCCCGGACATCCCCGGCCAACCGATCACTTTCTTCGGCCTTGGCGTGGCATAGGTCCTGATCTTCGAGGTCGACAACCCAAGGCGTACCAGCGATTCGGCAATGGTCACGGCCGCCGTTACGCCGTCCACCACCGGCACGCCGGTACGCTGGCGAATCTGCTCATCCAGCCCGGCCATGCCGCCGCAACCGAGGCAGATCACTTCGGCCTTGTCCTCGTGGATGGCCAGTTCGGCCTGGCGCACGATGGCTTCCATAGCGGCCAACGGGTTTTCTTCCAGTTCCAGCACGGCCATGCCACTGGCGCGTACCGAGGCGCAGCGCGCATAGAGGCCGGCGAGCTTCAGGCGGTCTTCGATCAACGGCACGGTGCGATCCAGAGTGGTGACCACCGAGTAGGCATGGCCAAGGAACATTGCGGTGCTGGCGGCCGCTTCGGTGATATCCACCACCGGCACGTCGAGCAACTCCTGCAGGCCTTCGCGCCCATGTTCGCCGTAGCCGGCCTGGATGACCGCATCGAACGGCTGGTCGTATGCCATCACGCGGTCCATCACGGCGATGGCGGCCAGGTAGCTTTCGAAATTGCCTTCCACCGATTCGGCGCCGAAATACGGGGTGAGCCCGACAATCTCAGTGCCCGGTGCGGCCACGGCCCGCGCCTGCTCGGCAATGGTGTCGGTGATGGAAGCGGTGGTGTTGACGTTGACCACGAGGATGCGCATGGGGTGTCCTTGATTAATGACTGACGTTATCGACTGCAATGCTTTCGCCGCTGACATCGGCATAGAAAGGCTGGCGCTTGGCGATCAGCCGGTACAGCAGCCCTGCAATACCGGCGCCAAACAACCAGGAAAAGGGCGAGACGCTGGCGAACCCTGGCAGCAGGGCCAGCAGAATGGCGATCACCGCCGCCGGAATAAACGCCGCCACCGCACGCAAATTGACCCCGCGGCTGTAGTAATAAGCGCCTTGCGGGTCTTCGCTGTAGAGCTGCGGTACGTTCACCTGGCTTTTTCGGATCAGCCAGTAATCGACCATGATCACGCCGTACAACGGCCCCAGCAGTGCGCCCAGGCCCGAGAGGAAGTACACGATCACCAGCGGGCTGTTGTAGAGGTTCCACGGCAGGATCAGCACCGCCACGGTGGCGCTGATCAGCCCGGCGCGGCGGAAGTTCAGGTACTTGGGCGCCAGGTTGCTCAGCACAAAGGCCGGCGCCACAAAGTTGGCCATGATATTCACCGCCACGGTCACGATCAGGAACGCCAGGCAACCGAGCACCAGGAACACGGTGTTGGGGATCGCTGCGATGATCTCGGTGGGGCTCTCGATCACGCGCCCATTGAGTTGAAACTGCCCGCCGCACAGCAGCACGGTGATGGCGGCGAACACTAGGATATTTACCGGCAGGCCCCAGAAGTTGCCGATCACGATGGTTTTGCGGCACGGCGAGGAACGGGCGAAGTCGCAGAAGTTGAGGATCAGCGTGCCGTAGATCGCCAGCCACAGCGCGCCGCCGGCAAAGATATTGCGCCACATCTCACCGCCGCTCAGCGGCTCCCGCACCGACCAGGCAATATGGCCGTCCACTTGGAAGTACATCCAACCGGCCAGCGCGGCCATGGTCAGCAATATCACGGGGCCTGCGAACCCTTCATAGCGCCGCACCATTTCCATGCCGTAGGCCAGGATCACCAGCTGCACGAACCAGATCGCCACGAAACACACCCAGCCCAGGGTGGACAGGCCGAGGATCGAGTTGTGGTCGTAGTCGGCAAAGCCTGGGTGAATCGCCGTAAGCAATACGCGGAAAACCACCGAGGCCAGGTAGGTCTGGATACCGAACCAGGCAATCGCGATCACCGCGCGGATCAGCGCTGGAATCTGCGCCCCGTGGATGCCGAAGCTGATGCGGCTGATCACCGGAAACGGCACGCCGGTTTTTTGCCCCATATACCCCGACAGGTTCATGAAGAAGTACACCAGCGCCGCGCCGATCCCCAAGGACAGCAGAATCTGCCAACCGCCCAGGCCCAAGGCGTATAGGCCGATCGCGAATGAATAGTTGGCGATGTTATGCACGTCATTGGTCCACAGCGCAAAGATGCTGTAGCGCCCCCAACGGCGACCTTGCGCCTTGGTCGGCGCCAGGTCCTTGTTGTGCAGGCGTGGGCTTAGTACGAGCGGGCCAGGATCTGGGGCTTGGTTATTCAGGGCGGAGGAGGGCAGATCCAGTGCGATGTTATTCGAGAGGCTTGTACGCATTCCGGCAGGCTCCAAGGCATCTGCAGCAACGCCGCGGATGGCAAAGTGTATGTAGGTTTTGTATTAATTGTATACAAATCACTTTTCACCTTAAGCCACATGCGTGCCAGTTTTTGGCATATCAAAACTGTAGGTAATTTCGTTTTTAGAGGTGAGGTAAATAACTGGCTGAATTCAAAGCAATATAAATTGACCGTTTGAACAGCTATTTATTTTTCTGTTGAAGAGGGGCTATTCGCCAGTACGCAGGATGATGCGGAGGAGGTGTTACGTTATGGTGCGAATTTATGAGGATTGCACACATAAATGGCACCTATGGTTACAGGTGTGTGTACATCTAGAGGTCAAACTCAAAACAAATGTGGGAGGGGGCTTGCCCCCGATAGCCCAGTGTCAGTCACCACTGAGCTGGCTGATCCACCGTTATCGGGGGCAAGCCCCCTCCCACCTATTTAACTGCGTCAGCCCTTAGGCTGTGCTGATGATATTCCCGGCGTGCAGCCCGCATTCTTTTTGCGTGGCTTCTTCCCACCACCAACGCCCTTCGCGTTCGTGCTGGTTCGGTAGCACCGGGCGGGTGCACGGCTCGCAGCCGATGCTGATAAAACCGCGCTCGTGCAAGCTGTTGTACGGCAGCTCCAGCATGCGGATATAACCCCAGATTTCCTCGCTGCTCATCTGCGCCAGGGGGTTGAACTTGTACAAGGTGCGCTCTGGCGTGGAGAACGCTGTGTCGATCTCCAGCACCGCCACCTGGCTGCGAGTGCCGGGGCTCTGGTCGCGACGCTGGCCGGTGGCCCAAGCGCTTACACCGGCGAGCTTGCGCCGCAGCGGTTCGATCTTGCGGATGCCGCAGCATTCGCCGTGGCCGTCCTTATAAAAACTGAACAGGCCCTTTTCCTTGACGAAGGGTTCCAGCTTGCTCTGATCCGGCGAGATCAGTTCGATGTCGATCTTGTAGAACTCACGTACCTGCTCGATAAACCGGTAGGTCTCCGGGTGCAGGCGGCCGGTATCGAGGCTGAACACTTTGACGTTCTTGTTCAGCTTCCAGGCCATGTCCACCAGCACCACATCCTCGGCGCCGCTGAAAGAGATCCACAGGTCGTCGCCAAACTGGCTGAATGCCAGTTTGAGGATGTCCTGGGCGGATTTGTTGGCATAGGTCGCGGCGAGTTCAGCGACATCGAAGGCTTGGTTCATCAGCACGGTTCCTGCAGGTCAGTGGCGCTGAGCGCTCTATAGGTGGGCGATGGTATCAAAATCCGCCCTGCGTTGCGGCTTCGGGCTTGAATCGCTAGAGTTCGGCAGGCCTTTTGCTCGCTCAACCAATAACATCCAAATGGAGTGTCTTGTGGAAATTGCCTGTCTTGACCTGGAAGGGGTGCTGGTGCCGGAAATCTGGATCGCCTTCGCCGAAAAAACCGGTATCGAAGCCTTGCGGGCCACCACGCGGGACATTCCCGACTACGACGTGCTGATGAAACAGCGCCTGCGCATCCTTGACGAACACGGTCTGAAGCTTGCCGACATCCAGGCCGTGATCGCCACCCTCAAGCCGCTGGACGGCGCCGTCGAGTTCGTCAACTGGCTGCGCGAGCGCTTTCAGGTGGTGATTCTGTCCGACACCTTCTACGAATTTTCCCAACCGCTGATGCGCCAGCTGGGCTTCCCGACGTTGCTGTGCCACCGCCTCATCACCGACGAGACAGACCGCGTGGTGAGTTACCAACTGCGCCAGAAAGACCCCAAGCGTCAGTCGGTCCTGGCCTTCAAGAGCCTGTACTACCGCGTGATCGCCGCCGGCGATTCCTACAACGACACCAGCATGCTGGGCGAGGCTGACCAGGGGATCTTGTTCCATGCGCCGGACAATGTGATCCGCGAATTCCCGCAGTTTCCGGCGGTGCATACGTTCGAGGCGTTGAAGCAGGAATTTATCAAGGCGTCGAATCGGTCGTTGAGTCTTTAAAGCTTTGCAGCGCGGCTGAAGGCCCAATCGGGGGCAAGCCCCCTCCCACCTGAATGCAGCAGGTCCAGGAGAGAGGGGGCTTGCCCCGATGAACTTTCCAGCACCTACAACCCTTCCAACGTCCGCAACAACACCCGCACCTTGGTCAACGATTCCTGATACTCCGCTTCCCACTGCGAGTCCGCGACGATCCCGCCGCCGCCCCAGCAGCACACTTGCCCGTCCTTGACCAACAGGCTGCGGATGGCAATCGAGCTGTCCATCTCGCCGCGTACGTCCAGGTACATCAGCGAGCCGCAGTACAGGCCGCGCCGGGTCGGTTCCAGTTCGTCGATGATTTGCATCGCGCGGATTTTCGGTGCGCCGGTGATGGAGCCGCCGGGGAAGCTGCCGGCGATCAGGTCCAGGGCGTCCTTGTCGTCGGCGAGGGTGCCGATGACGCTGCTGACCAAGTGATGCACGTTGGGGTAGCTTTCCAGGCTGAACAATTCCGGCACGCTGACCGAGCCGGTGCGGCAGGTGCGGCCCAGGTCGTTGCGCAGCAGGTCGACGATCATCAGGTTTTCCGCGCGGTCCTTGGGGCTGCTCAGCAGTTCGGCGGCGTGGGCGGCATCTTCTTCGGGTGTCAGGCCGCGCGGGCGGGTGCCTTTGATCGGGCGGGTTTCGACCCGGCGCGCGCTGATGTGTACGAAACGCTCCGGCGACAGGCTCAGCACCGCGCCGTGGTCGGGCAGGCTCTGGAACCCGGAAAACGGCGTCGGGCAGGCTTCGCGCAGCGCGCAGTAAGCCGCCCAGGGATCGCCGCTGCACGGCGCGCGAAAGCGCTGGGCGAAGTTGACCTGGTAGCAGTCACCGGCCTGGATATAGTCATGGATACGCACGATGGCCTGGCGATAGGCCTCGGCGCTGATGTCCGGTGTCATCGGCCCCTGCAAGGCAAAGGTGGCCGCAGCAGCCTTGGGTAATGAGTTGAACAGCGCGATCAGGCGCTGTCGCTCGCTGTCGGCCAGCGTGGGGTGGAACACCAGTTGGCTGGTCTGCGCCTGGTGATCACTGACCAGCGCCCAGGCGTACAGGCCGAAACGCGCGTCCGGCAGATGCAGATCGTCCACCGCCAGGTGCGGCATTTGCTCCAAATGCCGGCCGAAGTCGTAACTCAGGTAACCGATCAAACCGCCGGCGAACGGCAGCTCATATCCGGCCGGAAGCTCTGCCTTACCCAACAGCGCGAGGTTTTCCCGCAAGCGTTGCAGGAAATCGCTGCCGCTTTCATCAGGCGAAACCGTCAACGTGGCTTGCGGCCAAGCGCTGAGCAGGTCATAGCGGCCGCGGTCCGCAGCCGGGCGGCCGCTGTCGAGCAGTACCGCGCCGGGCGCGTGGCGAATCGCCGCGAAATACTCGGCGGGGTTGGCCCGGTAGGGCAGCGGGTAAACGGTGCAGGTCGACATGCGGGGTGGATCAGCCAGGGAGCGGGGGGAGGGGATTGTAGTCCCCCGTAGGATTTGCTCCTAGGGGGGATGTCGGGGATAGACAGATGGAGCGTTCGGATCAGCCTTCCACCGGGGGAATATGCCCGAACATTGCCTGCACGAACTTCACCCGCTCTTCCACGGTTTCTGTCACGCCGGCAGCCTTGAGTTCTTCCAGGCGCGCTTCTACCGCATGGGTGCGCAAGGTCAGGCCGCAGTCGTTGGCGATCTGGATGTTCAGCCCCGGCCGCGCGTTCAGCTCCAGGATCAGCGGGCCTTTCTCCTGGTCGAGCACCATGTCGACACCGATATAGCCCAGCCCACACAGTTCGTAGCAGCCCGCTGCGAGCTTCATGAAGCCGTCCCAGTTGGGCAGTTGCACGCCATCCACCGCGTTGGTGGTGTCCGGGTGTTTGGTGATGATGTTGTTCAGCCAGGTGCCACGCAGGGTCAGGCCGGTGGCGAGGTCGACACCCACGCCGATTGCGCCCTGGTGCAGGTTGGCCTTGCCGCCGGACTGCCGGGTCGGCAGCCGTAGCATGGCCATTACCGGGTAACCCATCAGCACGATGATGCGGATATCCGGCACGCCTTCATAGCTGATGCTCTTGAAGATCTGGTCGGGCACCACGCGGTATTCGATCAGCGCGCGGTCGCGGTGGCCGCCCAGGGAGTACAGGCCGGTAAGAATGCTGGAAATCTGATGTTCGATTTCCTCGTGGCTGATGATCTTGCCGGACACCGTGCGGTAGCGCCCTTCAAAGCGGTCGGCCACCACCAGGATGCCGTCACCACCGGCGCCCTGGGCCGGCTTGATTACAAAATCGCTACGCCCGCCGATGATCTCGTCGAGCTTGTCGATTTCCTTCTCGGTGGAGATCACCCCGTACATTTCCGGCACATGAATGCCAGCCGCCAGCGCCCGTTCCTTGGTGATGATCTTGTCATCCACGATGGGGTACAGGCTGCGCTTGTTGTACTTGAGCACGTAGTCGGCGTTACGCCGGTTGATGCCCATGATCCCCCGCGCCTCCAGGGCCTTCCAGGTCTTCCAGAAGCCGAACATTACGAGTCAGCCTTGAGGAAGGCCTTGAACCGCACCAGTTCGGTCAGGCGGTAGCCGCGATAACGACCCATGGCCAGCATGAAGCCCACCAGGATCAGCAGGATCGCCGGGAAGGTAAATACGAAGTAGATCAGCTCCGGCACGCTCATGATGATGTGCGCAAGGGATGCGGCAAACAGCGTACCGATCGCCACTTTCATTGCATGGCTCGCGCCGCGTTCTTCCCAGGTGATCGACAGACGCTCAATGGTCATGGTCAGGATCACCATCGGGAACAGCGCCACCGACAAGCCGCGCTCCAGGCCCAGCTTGTGGCTGAACAGACTGATCGCAGCGATCAACACCACCACGAACGTCAGCACCACCGACAAGCGCGGCAACATCTGCAGTTTCAAGTGTTCCAGGTACGAACGCAGGGACAGCCCCAGCGCCGTGATGATGGTGAACAGCACAATCCCGAAGCCCAGCTGTGTTTCGCGGAACGCCAGGGCGATCAGCACCGGGGTAAAGGTGCCCAGGGTCTGCAGGCCGATCAAGTTGCGCAGGATCAGGATCACCAGCACGCCGATCGGGATCATCACCATGATCATAAAGGTCTGCTGGGTCTGCAGCGGCAGGCCGTACAGCGAGTATTCGAGGAAATTGGCGTCGGTGTTCTCGTCGGTCAGCTTGGCCAGGCGAATGGCGTTCATTTCGCTGTTGTTGAGGCTGAAGGTGACCATGGCTTTCTTGCCGCCATCGACGGTGATCAGGTTTTCATCGCCGGTCCACCACAGCAGGCGGTCGGCGGGCAGGCCCTGTTCGCCGGTTTCCGGGTTGAAGTACAGCCAGTCGTTGCCGTTGAAGCTGCGCAGCCACAGTTCCGGGGTTTGCGGCTGGTCGGCGACCAGGCGGATGGTGTGGACCTTTTCCACCGGCACATGGGCGATGGACAGCAACAGTTCGACGATCTTGGCCTTGTGCGGCGTGGACGGGTCGCCTGCCAGCAGCAGTTTCACATTGTCGTCGTTGAGGTTGTTGGTGCGCTTGATGGCTTCGGTGATAAAGGTCTCGACGTCGGCCGAGTGCTGGCGGATCGGCGCCAGCAGGGCTTCGGCGGCGATTTTCTCCGGGCCTTCCACGGCGATGCTGTCACGGAAGGTCGGGCCTTTGATCTTGGTTTTTTCGCCGCTGTAACGCTTGGTCAGCACCAAACGGTAGTAGAGGGTCTGGTTGCCCTTGGCCCGGCGCGCCGACCAGGTGACCTTGCGGTTGCCGTCGATGCGGTTGACGCTGACCCCGTAGTTATTGGAGATGAAACTCTCGTTGAGGCTGACGAAGTCGCGGCTCAGGGGCGGCACGAACATCTGGATCTTGACCGGGTCCTTGGGGCTGGCCACGAACTCTACCTTGGCGTCGATGTTCCACAGGTCGTCCGTGGCGTCTTCTGTCACGGGGATGCCCAGCACGAAGATTTGGTAGGCGGTGACCGAAATGCCCAGCACCACCAAAAGGGTGATGAGGATTTTCAGGTGCAGGGTCAGAGAGCGCATTCGGGTTACTCGGCGGTATGAGCGTCGGCGGCGCAGGCGGGTTTGCCTGCTGCATATTTAAGACTGGGATCGACCAGCGCATCAAAGCGTTTGAGTGCTTCGGAGCCGATCAGCAGCGGGTATTGGAAAGCGCTGCGGTCAGTCAAGTTCACTTCGATGCTGCGTAAAGCGGTGCCCATGCAGATATCCAGGGCAATCACCGGGCGGGCGGTGTAGTTCTTGTCCTCATCGGGGTCGTAGTCACCGGCGCGGCGCTTGATTTTGCTGACCCGGGCCAGGGGGCGTTCGATGGGGTGGGAGTGGGCGGTGTCGATCGCCAGGTAAAAGCGCACCCAAGACTCACCGTTGCGCTTGAAGCGTTTGATATCGCGGGCGCTGAGGGAGGCGGTCTTGGCGCCGGTGTCCAGTTTGGCGGCGACTTCCAGGTCGATGCCGGCCAGTTGGGCGTATTCGTTGAGGCCATACACAGTCTTCTCGGCGGCAGCGCCAAGGCTTGGGATGGCCAGCAGGCAAAACAATAGGGGGAGGGGCTTGAGTGTCATAGATCCTGAGGCAGTGCAGTGCGATGTTCATTCATGGCGACTGGCATGACTGCGCAATCTCTGGTACGCCCTTTCATCAAAAGACGTCAGTCAAAGGCGGCGGGCATTCTAGCATGATGCTTTTCTGACGCCAGCGCTGGCAGCCGGCCATGTTGTGCGCAATCGCAGGGAGGTTATTAGACGATTGTCGACAATGTGCATTTATTCTTTGACTAGCTGCGGTCTATTGGCTAGTTTTTGCCGCATTGGTTTTAAAGGTGTCGACAATATGCGGGTTCAAGCAGAGCTTCCGACGGTGGCGTCGGACGACTCCCAAACAATGTCGGAGAACGTCTTTCGGCGTATCCAGGCCGCCATCGTCAAAGGTGAGATCGCCCCCGGCAGCAAGATCTCCGAGCCGGAACTGGCGCGCACCTATGGCATCAGCCGCGGCCCGCTACGTGAAGCGATCCATCGCCTGGAAGGCCAGCGCCTGCTGGTGCGGGTGCCCCATGTAGGCGCGCGAGTGGTTTCGCTCAGCCATGCCGAGCTGATCGAGCTGTACGAAATCCGCGAATCCCTGGAAGGCATGGCCTGCCGCCTCGCCGCCGAGCGCATGACCGACGCCGAGATCGAAGAGTTGCGCCAGGTGCTGCATACCCATGAGCGGGATGCGGCGTTCCAGGCCGGTGTCGGCTATTACCAGCAGGAAGGCGACTTCGATTTCCATTACCGCATCATTCAAGGCGCGGGCAACCGTACCCTGACCCAGATGCTCTGCGGCGAGCTGTACCAATTGGTGCGCATGTACCGCATCCAGTTTTCCGCCACGCCTAACCGTCCACGCCAGGCGTTTGCCGAGCACCATCGCATTCTGGATGCGATTGCCGACCGCGACGGCGAACTGGCCGAATTATTGATGCGCCGGCATATCGGCGCCTCCAAGCGCAATATCGCCCGTCATTTCCCCGACGGCGCCACCCAGACAGCCACTCAGCGAGGTGAGTCATGAGTTCCAACAATAACAGCACGCCAGGCCAGCGTTTCCGTGATGCGGTGGCCAGTGAGCACCCCTTGCAGGTGGTCGGCACGATCAACGCCAACCATGCGCTGCTGGCCAAGCGCGCGGGGTTCAAGGCCATCTACCTGTCGGGCGGCGGGGTGGCCGCCGGCTCCCTGGGCGTGCCGGACCTGGGCATCACCGGCCTGGATGACGTGCTGACCGACGTGCGCCGCATCACCGACGTGTGCGACCTGCCGCTGCTGGTGGACGTGGACACCGGTTTCGGCTCCTCGGCGTTCAACGTGGCGCGCACCGTCAAGTCGATGATCAAGTTCGGCGCGGCCGCCATCCATATCGAGGACCAGGTCGGCGCCAAGCGCTGCGGCCATCGTCCGAACAAAGAAATCGTGTCCCAACAGGAAATGGTCGACCGCATCAAGGCTGCCGTGGATGCGCGCACCGATGACAGCTTCGTGATCATGGCGCGCACCGATGCCCTGGCCGTCGAGGGCCTGGAGTCCGCTCTGGAGCGTGCCGCAGCGTGCATCGAAGCCGGCGCTGATATGGTGTTCCCGGAAGCAATCACCGAGCTTGAGATGTACAAACTGTTCGCCGCGCGGGTGAAAGCGCCGATCCTGGCCAATATCACCGAATTCGGCGCGACCCCGCTGTACACCACCGAACAGTTGAAATCTGCGGATGTTTCCCTGGTGCTGTACCCGCTCTCGGCCTTCCGTGCCATGAACAAGGCCGCCGAAAACGTGTACACCGCGATCCGTCGCGACGGCACTCAACAGAATGTGATCGACACCATGCAAACCCGCATGGAGCTTTACGATCGCATCGACTACCACACCTTCGAGCAGAAGCTCGACGCGCTGTTCGCCGCCAAGAAATAAGCGCAGCGCCTCCCAGATAACTACAAAATTGGAGAAGAACCATGGCTGAAGCAAAAGTATTGAGTGGCGCCGGCCTGCGTGGTCAGGTGGCCGGGCAGACTGCACTGTCCACCGTGGGCCAGGCCGGTGCCGGCTTGACCTATCGCGGCTACGACGTGCGTGAACTGGCCGCCGACGCGCAATTCGAAGAGGTCGCCTACCTGCTGCTGTACGGCGAGCTGCCGAGCAAAACCGAATTGGCGGCCTACAGTGCCAAGCTGAGCAAATTGCGCGACCTGCCTCAGGCGCTCAAAGAAGTGCTCGAACGCATCCCCGCCGACGCCCATCCGATGGATGTGATGCGCACCGGTTGCTCGTTCCTGGGCAATATCGAGCCGGAAAAAGACTTCAGCGCCCAGCGCGATGTCACCGACCGCCTGCTCGCTGCCTTCCCGGCGATCATGTGCTACTGGTACCGCTTCAGCCACGACGGCCAGCGCATCGACTGCGTGAGCGACGAGCCGAGTATCGGCGGCCACTTCCTGCACCTGCTGCACGGCAAGACGCCGAGCGAGTTGCACGTCAAAGTGATGAACGTGTCGTTGATCCTCTACGCCGAGCATGAATTCAACGCCTCGACCTTCACCGCGCGGGTCTGTGCCTCGACCCTGTCCGACCTGTATTCCTGCGTCACCGCCGCCATCGGTTCCCTGCGCGGCCCGCTGCACGGCGGCGCCAACGAAGCGGCGATGGAAATGATCGAGCGCTTCGCCTCGGCCGAAGAAGCGGTGGAAGGCACCCTTGGCATGCTGGCGCGCAAAGACAAGATCATGGGGTTCGGCCACGCGATCTACAAAGACAGCGACCCGCGTAACGAAGTGATCAAGGGCTGGGCGAAGAAACTCGCCGATGAAGTGGGCGACACCGTGCTGTTCCCGGTGTCCGAAGCCATCGACAAGACTATGTGGGAGCAGAAGAAACTGTTCCCCAACGCCGACTTCTACCATGCCTCGGCATACCACTTCATGGGCATCCCGACCAAGCTGTTCACGCCGATCTTCGTGTGCTCGCGCCTGACCGGCTGGGCCGCCCATGTGTTCGAACAACGTGCCAACAACCGCATCATCCGTCCGAGCGCCGAGTACATCGGCGTCGAGCAGCGCAAGTTCGTGCCAATCGAACGTCGCTGAATGGGAACACCGACGATCTCGAAGTAGAAACCGGACCCAGTGTGGGAGGGGCAAGCCCCTTCCACATTGAAGTCGCATTTCAATTTTGGATCGGCGCAGGTCTTCCTTTTGCAATCACCGTGACCGAGTCCTGACCGATGAACACTGAATTTCGCAAACCGCTCCCTGGCAGTCGCCTGGATTACTTCGATGCCCGTGCGGCGGTCGATGCCATTCGTCCCGGTGCCTATGCCACGCTGCCTTATACCTCTCGTGTGCTTGCCGAGAACCTGGTGCGTCGCTGCGACCCCGCCACCCTCAACGCCTCCCTGAGCCAACTGATCGAGCGCAAGCGCGACCTGGACTTTCCGTGGTTCCCGGCACGTGTTGTGTGCCATGACATCCTCGGTCAGACCGCCCTGGTGGACCTCGCCGGCCTGCGCGATGCCATCGCCCAACAAGGCGGCGACCCGGCGCAGGTCAATCCGGTGGTGCCGACGCAGTTGATCGTCGACCACTCCCTGGCCGTCGAAGCGGGCGGTGCCGATCCGCAGGCTTTTGAGAAAAACCGCGCCATCGAAGACCGTCGCAACGAAGACCGTTTCCACTTTATCGAGTGGACCAAGAAGGCTTTCAAGAACGTCGACGTGATCCCGCCGGGCAACGGCATCATGCACCAGATCAACCTGGAGAAAATGTCTCCGGTGATCCAGGTGCGCGACGGGGTGGCGTTCCCCGATACCTGCGTCGGCACCGACAGCCATACCCCCCATGTGGATGCCCTGGGTGTGATCGCCATCGGCGTCGGCGGCCTGGAAGCCGAGAGCGTGATGCTTGGCCGCGCCTCATGGATGCGCCTGCCGGAAAGCGTGGGCGTGGAGCTGACCGGCAAGCTGCAACCGGGCATCACCGCCACCGATATGGTGCTGGCGCTGACTGAGTTCCTGCGCCAACAGAAAGTGGTTGGCGCCTGGCTGGAATTCTTCGGTGAGGGCGCGTCCAAACTGACCCTCGGCGACCGCGCGACCATCTCCAACATGGCCCCGGAGTACGGCGCCACCGCGGCGATGTTCTACATCGATCAACAGACCATCGCGTACCTCAAACTCACCGGGCGTGAAGACCAACAGGTCGCGCTGGTCGAGCAGTACGCGCGTCACACAGGGTTGTGGGCCGACGATCTCAAGGGCGCGCAATACGAGCGCGGCCTGACCTTCGACCTCTCCAGCGTCGTGCGCAATATGGCCGGCCCGAGCAACCCCCACGCTCGCGTCGCCACCCGCGACCTGGCCTCCAAAGGCATCAGCGGCCAATGGGACGAAGTGCCCGGTCAAATGCCCGACGGCGCCGTGATCATTGCCGCCATCACCAGCTGCACCAACACCAGCAACCCGCGCAACGTGATCGCCGCCGGCTTGCTGGCGCGCAATGCCAACAAACTGGGGCTGACACGCAAGCCGTGGGTCAAATCGTCCCTGGCACCGGGTTCGAAAACCGTGGCCATGTACCTGGAAGAAGCCGGCCTGGGCCATGAACTGGAAAAACTCGGTTTTGGCGTGGTGGCGTTTGCCTGCACTACCTGCAATGGCATGTCCGGCGCGCTGGACCCGGTGATCCAGCAGGAAATCATCGACCGCGACCTGTACGCCACCGCCGTGCTGTCGGGCAACCGCAACTTCGATGGGCGTATTCACCCGTACGCCAAGCAGGCGTTTCTCGCGTCGCCGCCGTTGGTGGTGGCCTACGCGATTGCTGGCACCATCCGTTTCGATATCGAAAAGGACGTGCTCGGCCACGACGCCCATGGCAAGGAAATCCGCCTGCAGGACATCTGGCCAAGCGATGAGGAAATCGACGCGGTGGTTCAGGCGTCGGTCAAGCCGGAGCAGTTCCGCGCCGTGTATATCCCGATGTTCGCGGTGCACGAGGACACCGGCCCGAAAGTCGCGCCGCTGTACGACTGGCGCCCGCAAAGTACCTATATCCGCCGTCCGCCGTACTGGGAGGGCGCGCTGGCCGGGGCGCGGCCGCTCAAGGGCATGCGCCCGCTGGCGGTGCTGCCGGACAACATCACCACCGATCACCTGTCGCCTTCCAACGCGATCATGCTCGACAGCGCCGCCGGCGAATACCTGGCGAAAATGGGCTTGCCGGAAGTGGACTTCAACTCCTACGCCACGCACCGTGGCGACCACCTGACCGCGCAGCGCGCCACTTTCGCCAACCCGAAACTGTTCAACGAAATGGTCGTCGAGAACGGCAAGGTCAAGCAGGGCTCCCTGGCGCGCATCGAACCGGAAGGCAAGGTCACGCGGATGTGGGAAGCCATCGAAACCTACATGGAGCGCAAGCAGCCGTTGATCATCATCGCCGGCGCCGATTACGGTCAGGGCTCGTCCCGTGACTGGGCGGCCAAGGGCGTGCGTCTGGCCGGTGTGGAAGCGATTGCCGCCGAAGGCTTCGAGCGTATTCACCGCACCAACCTGGTGGGCATGGGCGTGTTGCCGCTGGAGTTCCTGCCGGGCACCAACCGCCATACCTTGCAGATCGACGGCAGCGAAACCTATGACGTGGTCGGCGCCCGCACCCCGCGCGCGCAATTGACCCTGGTGATCAATCGCAAGAATGGCGAACGTGTCGAAGTGCCGGTGACCTGCCGCCTGGACACTGCCGAAGAAGTGTCGATCTACGAAGCGGGCGGCGTGTTGCAACGTTTTGCCCAGGACTTCCTGGAATCGGCGGCGACCGCCTGAAGAGGATGAACATGGCACACGCACCGCAAATCAAAATCCCCGCCACCTATATGCGTGGCGGCACCAGCAAGGGCGTTTTTTTCAGCCTTAAGGACTTGCCCGCGTCGGCGCAGGTGCCGGGGGCCGCACGCGACGCCTTGTTGCTGCGGGTGATCGGCAGCCCCGACCCCTACGACAAACAGATCGACGGCATGGGCGGCGCCACGTCGAGCACCAGCAAAACCGTGATCCTGGCCAAAAGCACTCGCCCCGAGCACGACGTGGACTATCTGTTCGGCCAGGTCTCCATCGACAAGCCCTTTGTGGACTGGAGCGGTAACTGCGGCAATCTGTCGGCGGCGGTGGGCTCGTTCGCCATCAGCGCCGGCCAGGTGGACCCGGCCCGCGTGCCGCGAGATGGCGTGGCCGTGGTGCGCATCTGGCAGGCCAATATCGGCAAAACCATCATTGCCCATGTGCCGATCACCGACGGCGCGGTCCAGGAAACCGGCGACTTCGAGTTGGACGGCGTGACCTTCCCGGCCGCCGAAGTGCAGTTGGAATTCATGGACCCGGCGGCGGAAGAAGAGGGCGGCGGCGGCTCGATGTTCCCCACCGGCAACCTGGTGGACGAGCTGGAGGTGCCGGGTGTGGGCACGTTCAAAGCCACGCTGATCAACGCCGGCATCCCGACGATTTTTATCAACGCCGAAGACCTCGGCTACACCGGCACCGAACTGCAAGGCGCGATCAACAGCGACCCCAAGGCCCTGGCGATGTTCGAGACCGTGCGCGCCCATGGCGCCTTGCGCATGGGCTTGATCAAGCATCTGGACGAAGCCGCCCAGCGTCAGCACACGCCGAAGGTCGCGTTTGTGGCCAAGCCCGCCGATTACGTGGCGTCCAGCGGCAAGGCAATCAAGGCCGGCGATGTCGACCTGCTGGTGCGCGCCCTGTCCATGGGCAAGTTGCACCACGCCATGATGGGCACCGCGGCGGTAGCGATCGGCACTGCGGCGGCAATCTCCGGGACGCTGGTCAACCTGGCGGCCGGGGGTGTCGAGCGCAACGCCGTGCGTTTCGGGCATCCGTCCGGCACCTTGCGCGTTGGCGCCGAGGCCACTCAAGTGAACGGTGAATGGGTGGTGAAGAAAGCCATCATGAGCCGCAGTGCGCGGGTGTTGATGGAAGGTTTCGTACGCATCCCCGGCGACGCTTTCTAAGCCCGGCACCCATCCTCTGTGGGAGGCGGCAAGCCCCTCCCACAGCCATAAGCAGGCACTCAGACCTGCGAAGCGATCAACCCTGACCCTGAGGACGGAGCAACCCCTAACCCACTGTGGAGAACTGCCATGAGCGCCAATGTCGACCAGAATAATCGTCCTGACTATGACCAGGTCTTGCAGGACATCGCCGATTACGTCCTCACCTACCGCATCGAGTCGCAAACCGCGCTGGACACCGCACGCTACTGCCTGATGGACACCCTCGGCTGCGGCCTGCTGGCCTTGCGTTTTCCGGAATGCACCAAGCATCTGGGGCCGATGGTGGAAGGTACGGTGGTGCCGTTCGGCGCGCGGGTGCCGGGTACTTCCTATCGACTGGACCCGGTCAAGGCGGCCTGGGACATCGGCTGCAGCGTGCGCTGGCTCGACTACAACGACACCTGGCTGGCCGCCGAATGGGGCCACCCCTCGGATAACCTGGGCGCCATCCTCGCCGTGGCCGATCACCTGTCGCAAAAGCGCGTGGCCAATGGCGATGCGCCGCTGACGGTACGTGCGGTGCTGGAAGCGATGATCATGGCCCATGAAATCCAGGGCGTAATTGCCCTGGAAAATTCGTTCAACCGTGTCGGCCTCGACCATGTGCTGCTGGTGAAAGTCGCCTCCACCGCCGTCAGCGCCAAACTGATGGGGGCCAATCGCGAGCAGTTGCTGTCGGCGCTGTCCCACGGGTTTGTCGATGGGCAGGCACTGCGCACTTATCGCCATGCGCCGAATGCCGGTTCGCGCAAATCCTGGGCGGCGGGGGATGCTTCCAGCCGCGGCGTGCGCCTGGCGGACATCGCGCTGCGCGGCGAAATGGGCATCCCCGGGGTGTTGAGCGCGCCGCAATGGGGCTTCTATGACGTGCTGTTCAGCCACACCAACCAGGACTTGGCCCTCAAGCCCGAAGACAAGCGGGCGTTCAGCCTGAGTCAGCCTTATGGCACTTACGTGATGGAAAACGTGCTGTTCAAGATCAGCTTCCCCGCCGAGTTTCACGCGCAGACCGCTTGCGAAGCGGCGGTGACGTTACATCCGCAGGTCAAGAACCGCCTGCACGAGATCGAACGCATCGTGATCACCACCCACGAGTCGGCGATTCGCATCATTTCCAAGGTCGGCCCACTGGCCAACGCCGCCGACCGCGATCACTGCTTGCAATACATGACCGCCGTGCCCTTGGCGTTTGGCAACCTGGTGGCCGAGCACTACGAAGATGCGTTCCACGCTGCGCACCCGATCATCGACGAGCTGCGCGACAAGATGGTCATCGTCGAAGACCCGCGCTATAGCCGCGAATACCTGGAGGCCGACAAGCGTTCGATTGCCAATGCGGTGCAGGTGTTCTTCACCGATGGCAGCTGCACCGAAGAGGTAGTGGTGGAGTATCCGATTGGTCATCGTCGCCGTCGGGTACAGGGCATTCCGTTGCTGGAAGACAAGTTCAAGGCCAACCTAGCCACGCGGTTCAGCGCGCAGCGCAGTGCCGAAATTTTTGCGTTGTGTAACGACCAGGCACGGCTTGAAGCGACGCCGGTGAACCGGTTTGTGGACGCGTGGGTGATCTGACGGTGACTTTCGAGGCATAGCGAAGACGCTCTTTGAGAGTCATGTTTCCTACTTATGAGGAACCGTTTTCAGGTAGCTGCCAATCAGGTAGTCAGACGGCCCGCCACCGGGCCGTCTTGTATAACTTCTTGAACCTGAGAGATGCCTCATGACCAGTGTAAACACTCAACAGTACGCGCCTTATCACGCAAACTACGAAATGCCTCCTAAGCCATCGTCCGATCGGAATGAGGGCAATGCCGAAGTGCAGGAATCGCCAAGCAGCCATTCCCCTTCAGCGTCACCCCGGCATTCGATGTCGCCGCAACAACGCGGGCAGTTTTCTGCACATCGTGGCATCGTCAACTCGACTGCAGCGGCCACACAAGCTGATCCCGCCGCACTGGCGCAGCTGTCTAAAGAAAACCAAGAACTGCGTGCAAAGCTAGAACAAATGAGGACTGAGTTCTCGCCGCAAATTATCAAACTTAGCCAGCAACTGAATAATCTCCAGGAACAATTCGGCAAAAGCGGGGCGCCTGTACAAGAAGGTTCGCCATCGACGCCAGACGCTAGTAGCGGTTCCGGGAGCAGCGCACCGTCTGAAGTAGCAGCCCGGTCAGAAAACCCACCGGTGTCAGAGCAACAGACGCCGCAGAGTTTTCAGCAGCTGACGCTCGAAAATAAGCAACTGAAGGAAGCGGTTGTGCGCATGCAAACTCAATTCGAAGCGATCGTCACGAAGTTTCAAGAGCAAATACAAGCGTTGGCTGAGAGGCTGCACGAGGGCGGGGCTCCATCCAACCAGGTTGCTCCTCAAGGCTCGGACGCTCGGGGCACGACCCCCTCGGATCCTTCCGCGGTCGATGATACGCCAGACACGAATAACGCAGCTCCGTCCACTCAGGCAGCCAACGACACACCGTCCGAGAATCCCGGCGTCAATGATTACCTGCGTGAAAACCAGCAACTTCGTGCCCGTATAGAACAGATGTCCGTTCAGTACGGCAAGGTGCTCGAACATCTGCAGCGGCAAGTAGAGGAGCTCACTAATCTCCTAAAAGCCAAAGCAGCAAAATCTTAAGGCAACAATCAGGTCGATAGAGAGGAGGTCTATCCACCCCTCTATTGACCGCCACCTATGGGTCGTTTCATTCGAACCGCAAAATCACCCGGCGGTTGTGCTTGCTCTTCTTCTCGATCTTCTCGCAGAACACCCGCCCAATTTCCTCGGTGTTGAGCACATGGGTGCCGCCGCAAGGCTGGATATCGATACCGGCAATTTCAATAACCCGCACCGAGCCCTGCATCACCGGCGGTGCGACGGCCTGGGTACGGGTGATCTGCAATAAAGTGCTGTATTCCGACGCGGGCATCGACAGGGTGTTGACCGGGTGCGCCTGTTCGATCAGGGCATTGAGGTCGCGGGTGAGGGTGTCTTTGTCGAGGGTCATTTCCGGCAGGTCGAAATCCAGGCGGCCTTTGTCGGCGCTGATGCTGCATCCGGTCACTGGCGCATCGATAAGCGAGCACAGCAGGTGCAAGCAAGTGTGCATCTTCATGTGCTGGTAGCGCCGCTCCCAGTCCAGGCCGGCATCCACCTGCACGCCGGCGGTCAACTGTTCGGGCCGCTGCTCGACCTGGTGCCAGATAATCGAACGCAAGGCCGGGTCGCGCACGGTGCCGATCACTTCCACCCGGGTGCCGTCCGGCAAGGTGAAGTGCCCGGTGTCGCCTGGTTGGCCGCCACCGGTGGGGTAGAACAAGGTGTGCTCCAGCGCGATTCCGTGTTCGCTGACCGCAATCACCCGGGCGCTGAAGGCGTTCTGATAGGGCGCGCTGTCGAACAGCGCCAGGGTTTCCATGGTATGCACGGACATGTTCATCCTCCGACGATCAGTGGGCTGGCTTGCAATAGATGACGCACCATTGCACTCAAGCCAGGGGGAGAGAGCAGGGTGATCTCGAATTCCGGCCCGCAGACCTTGAGGTTCAGCGGCAGGCGCGGCAGGTGGCTGGCGGGTTCCACGCGGTGCAGACGAAACTGCAGGTGATGGCGCTCCTTGACTGTGGGCTCCAACATCAATCCCGGCAGCGGGTGGAAATCGGCATCGAGCACGGTGACCTTGTGGCTCGTATTGATCTCGCCGACCACATGCAGGCGCTCGTCCAAGGCGAACGCACCGAGGTACTTGCTGTTGTCCGACTCATCGTGCTTTTGCAGCTGGATCTGGTTGACCACCTTGACCTTGGTGCCGGCCGGCACGTCCTGGGTAATCACACAGGACGGGCTGATAAATACGTTGTCACCGATCAGCACATAGCCGAGCACGCGGGCCCCGGAGCCGACCTCGACGTTGTTGCCCAGGCGCGGATGGCGCTTGCCGTCGGGGTTGTTGGCAATGCCCCGGGCACCCAGGGTCACGCCGCAGAGGATGTAGCAGTCGTTGCCGATCTCGCAGGTTTCGCCAATCACCGTGCCGTAGCCGTGGTCCAGCACAAAACGCCGGCCGATACGGGCCGCCGGGTGAATTTCGGCACCTGAGAGCACCTTGCCCTGGTTGCTCAGTTTGAGGGCGATGCGCGAGAACATGCCGTTGGGGGTGTCGGGAAAATTCCACACCAGATGGGCCAGGCGGTAGTACAGCACCGCTTTGAACGACGCATAGGACTCCAGAATCAGCTCGCCCCGCCCACGGGATGCCGGGTCGCGATAGGCATAGGCGATCAAATCCTCGGCAATCGCTTGGGCGGCGTTCTGGATCAGCGGCGCCAGATGCGGCTCCAATTGCTTCATCTGCGCGGGCGTCAGGGTCTTGATGAGATGGGTGAGCAACTCATCGTGCAGGTGTTGCATGTCGATAAAGCCGCCCATGGAGGCATCCCCGCATTCTGGAGGGTTGGAAAACCGGTTAGTCGAAACTAGGCAGGTAGCTGTCGGCATTGTCGTAGACCATGGTCAGCACCACCGTTTCGGGCGGTAATTCGGGAGCGAGCCTGGCGATGGCCACCATATTGGCGGCAGATGACAGGCCCAGGCTGATGGCATCGGTGCGCATGATGCGTTTCATCATGTCCTTGCAGTCCTGGTGCGACACCTTGAGCATGCCGTCGATCACATCCACGTTGAGGATGCTGGGGATCAGCCCGATCGACAGACCCTGGATATGGTGCGGTGCGTGTTGGTTTTTCAGCAGGTCGCATTCTTCCGGCTCCACGCCCATCACACGGATGGCGGGCCAGGCGGTCTTCAGGGTTTCGCCGATACCGGTGATATGCCCGCCGGTGCCGATGCCGCTGACGAAGTAGTCCACATGGCGGTCGCCGAAGGCGCGGATGATTTCCCGTGCGGTGGTGTCGCGGTGGGTTTGCGGGTTGGCGCCGTTGCGCTGCTGGTTGAGCATCACGTAGCTGGGGTTTTCCAGCTGTAATTCCATGCACTTTTCGCCATGGGAGTTGTTCCCGAGACGGCTGTCCGACAGCACCACTTTGGCCCCGTAAAGGCGCAGTAATTTTTGTTTTTCCGGGCTGTAATTGTCGGGAATCACCAGCACCACCTTATAGCCGAGCACGTTGCCGGCCATGACCAGGCCGATGCCGGTGTTGCCGCCGCTGGGCTCGATGATGGTTTGCCCGGAGTCCCGGATCAGCACGCCTCGGCGCTCGGCATCGAGGATCATGCCCAGGGCGATGCGCGCCTTGTGACTGCCGCCGGGGTTGAGGGATTCCAGCTTGGCGTAGACCTCGATGCCGAGGTCTTCGGAAAATTGCGCCAGACGCACGATGGGCGTCTGGCCGATGGCGTCGAGAATAGAGTTATGCAGCATGAGGTAGGAACCCATGGCCGGTGGTCAGTACAAAGGCATGTCGGGTTCGACGTCGCGAACCCAGTGCTTCATGCCGCCTTGCAGGACTTTGGTGTTGGCAAAGCCCGCCGCCAGCAACGTGCTGGCGGCCTGCTCGGCGCGGGTGCCGGCATAGCAGATCAGGTAATGGGTGTTGTCGCGGCTGAGGCGATCCAGCTGCCCATCCAGCTCCGCCAGGGGGATATGCACCACTCCCGGCAACTTGCATACCTCCAGTTCACTGGCGTCGCGTACATCCAGCAGTACGTCGGCGCTGCTGGGGTGTTCGATGACCTGTTTGAGCCCTTGGGGCTTGATGTAGCGTTCCTCGGCCAGTGAAGGTGCGCGCGGCATGGCATCGGCGCACACGGCCGGCGCTATTGCTTGGCTGTGACGCAGGTCCGAACAGCACGGGCAGTCGGCGCGGCGCTTGAAGCGGATCTCGCTGAATTTCATCGCCAGGGCGTCGAAGCGCATCAACCGGCCGGACAATGGTTCACCAATGCCGATCAACAGTTTGATGGCCTCGGTGGCCTGGATCATTCCGACCACTCCCGGCAGCACACCGATGACACCGCCGGCGCTGCAATTGGGCGCCAGTTCGGCGGGCGGTGGGCTGGGGAACAGGCAGCGGTAGCACGGCCCGCCCTGGTAGTTGAGCACGCTGATCTGCCCGTCGAAACGGTAGATCGCGCCGTATACCAAGGGCTTGCCCAACTGTACGCACGCGTCGTTGACCAGGTAGCGGGTGTCGAAGTTATCGGTGCCATCGATCACCAGGTCATAGGCGCCCACCAGGTCCAGGGCGTTGTCGGCATTCAGGGCGGTGTCGTGGGCATTGATCCGGATATGCCGGTTGAGGTCCAGCAAGCGCTGTTTGGCTGATTCGACCTTCGGCAGGCCGAGAGTGCTGTTGCCGTGGACGATCTGGCGTTGCAGGTTGCTGCTTTCCACCACGTCGAAGTCCACCAGCCCCAGGGTGCCCACGCCGGCCGCCGCGAGGTACAGGCTGATGGGCGAGCCGAGGCCGCCGGTGCCGATGATCAGCACCTTGGCTTTCTTGAGGTTCAACTGACCTTCGCGACCCACGCCGGGGAGCGTGATGTGGCGCACGTAGCGCTGTACTTCTTCGTTGCTCAGGGTGTCCACGTCCATCCCACCGGACGTGGCGAGCAGCACTTCGATGCTGGCTTTTTCCGGCAGCGGGTCGTCGGCGCTGATCAGCTCTTGCTCGGCGGTAAACAGGAAGTGTTCCTTGAGCTGGTTGTTCTTTTCGTGGAACAGATGCGGACGCAGTTGCGGGTGGCTGCTGCAGAGGTTTTCAATGACTTCGCGCAATGTCGATCCGGTGCCCTCAAGGGTCGATTCCGGCAGCTTGGCCACGCGGACCAGAATGTCGGGGAAAGAGACAGCGTTCATGGACAACTCCGTGTGCAGGTCGTTGAAAGGGTTAAGAGCGAACTGTTTGCCATCCCAGGCAAACAGCTTGGAACCCAGGGCCTGGCCCTGGCGAACATCGACCACCAGGTAGCTGACCGGGTAGATCGGTTCGCCCATGAACAGTGCCTTGTCCTGGTCTTCGTCGCTGAAATAGGCGCCGACATCCGGGTGTGAGTGGTAGATCACTACCACCGGGTTGTCGCTGCGAAACGCCTTGTTCATCAGCAGGGTGTCGGCTACCGAGAAGGTGTAGCCATTGGCCGCGCTGCGCGGGTACATCTCGGGGTTTTTGCGGTGCAGCTCATTCTGGATATTGCTGCCCTGGTACACACTGCCGTCGGCGAAGACGAAGCCACAGCATTCCTCTGGATAGGTGCGGCTGGCGTGGGTGTAGATCTGTTCCAGGGCGTCGGGGCGGAGCACGTCCATGTTTCTCTCGCGTGGTTGAAGGTGATGGGTCGGGCAGGTCAATTTTTCTTGGCCAGCAATTTTTCGATCGGCAGTTTGGTGATTGCAAAACCGGCCAGCAGGATGGCCGAGTACAGCATCAGGTCGCGGGAAATCGGCACGCCTTCGTACCAGGCGCCGATGATCACTGCGAACACCGGAAAAATGATGAACACAAACGACAGGATGATCGGGCTCAAGCGCTTGAGCAGCATGAAATACACGATGAACCCGCCCACCGAGGCCACCAACCCGAGGTAAACCAGCGCGCTCCATGAACGCAGGGTAATGGCATCGAAAGTGGGAGTTTCAAATAACAGGCCGGCGATAAACAGCATCATTCCGGCAATCCCGATGGGCAGGGTGTTGTAGGTGATCACGCTGATGGCGCTACCTTTTTGCTTGGTAATGACATAGCACAAGGCATGCATGATCGCGGCGGTCAGAATCGCCAACACCCCGAAGAACTCGGCGTGGTCCAGGTGCAGGCCCTGGCTGCGGATGATCATGTAGAGACTGCCGAAGCCGATGCCGATGCCGACCACCTGGGAAAAATAGATGCGCTCGCGCAGGAACAGCGCCGAGAAAATCAGGATAAACACTGGCATGCAGCTGAACAGCAGGGCGGTGAGGCCGGACGACACATGCATCTCACCGTAATTGAGCAGGTAGTAGGGCACGCTGAAGTAGGACAGGGTCACGAACACAAAGAACCAGCGGCTCTCGCGGGGAAACAGAATCGGCTCGCGACGGGCCATGGCAAAGCATAGGAACAGTGGAAAGGCGATCAGAAAACGCAGGCCCGCCGAGGTCAGTGGCGGCACGCTCTCCACGGCGATCTTGATCCCCAACCAGGTGGTGCCCCAGCTCAGGCAAACGATCAGAAACATGACGCTGGTGACCAGCCCGGCCACCCACTGTTTCTGGGTTTTGGTTTTGGCGGTGTTTTCGAGGACGGCGGACATTGGCATCGTTTATTGCTTCCCTGAGCCGGAATTGAACTCTATATTGAACTTGTAATGAGTGGTTAAATTCGGCGATTGAACCCGTAAAAGCACACTATTAGGGCGAAAGATGGCTGTCAAAACAAATATTGACATGGTGTCAATTATGCGTGAGGGGCTGTCCAGCGGGCAGGGCGTGAAGTACAAGCGCCTGTCTGATGTGATGGAGCGAGGCATCCTTGAAGGCTTGATTGAACCGGGGCGAAAACTGCCGCCCCATCGGGTGCTGTCCGATAACCTGGGGGTGACTATCGGCACCATCAGCCGGGCTTACGGTGAACTGGAGCGCCTTGGGTTGGTGGTGGCTCGGGTAGGTGACGGCACTTTCGTGCGCAAGCGTGGGATGGAGCGCCAGCGCGATGAAGGGTTTCGCAACTTCAGTGAGGAACCGCGCCAGTACTTCGACATGAGCCGCAATATGCATATCCCAGGGCAGGAGACCGCCTTCCTGGCCCAGAGCTTTCAGACCCTGTCGACCAACGCCAAGTTCTTGCAGGACATCAGTGCCTACACCCCGGATGCCGGTCTGCCGCGCTACCGCGACGCGGGCGCGCAGTGGCTGGTGCAGCGCGATTTCCATCCGATTCCCGAACAGGTTATCTGCGTCAATGGCGGCCAGCATGGCTTGCTCTGCGCAATGATGGCGCTGTTGCGCGCGGGCGACACCGTGGTCACCGAACAACTGACTTACCCTGGGCTGATCACTGCCGCGCGTATGCTCGGCGTCCGCTTGATCGGCCTGGAAATGGACGACGAAGGGGTACTGCCCAGTGCGCTGGATGAAGTCTGTCGTAATCACCGGATTTCGGCGTTGTACTGCACACCGACGATTCAGAACCCGACCACCGCAGTGCTATCGGTGGCGCGTCGCGAAGCACTGGTCAAGGTGTGCCGCGAACACAACCTGTTGATTCTGGAGGACGAAGCCCATGGTGTGCTGGTGGAAGATCGGCCGCCGCCGCTGAGTTTCTTCGCGCCTGAGCGTACGATTTTGATCAGTAGCCTGAGCAAGGCCGTATCCGCGGGCCTGCGGGTGGGCTATGTGCATGCACCGCCGGCGTTGGTCAGCCGCATTTCGGCAGCGTTGCGTTCGACGTGCTGGATGGCCACGCCGGTTACCCTGGAACTGGCCACGCAGTGGATCGAAAATGGCACGGCGCAATACCTGCTCAGCCAGCAAATCAATGAGATCAGCCGGCGCAAAGCCCTGGTGCGCGACCTTCTGGAGGGGCTGGAGTACCGCACCCATCTCAACAGTCCGCACTTCTGGATTGAAGTCCCTGAGCCGTGGCGTGCTTCGGAAATCGAGGCGGAACTCAAGCAGAATAATTACCTGATCGCCACTGCCGAAGCTTTCGCCGTGGGGCAGACCGCCGTGCCGCAATTTATCCGGGCGAGTATCTGCAACACCTCGGGGGACGATCAGTTGTTGCGCGCGGGGTTCGATGCGTTGGCCACGGCCTTGGGGCAGGGAGGGGGGCGGTTTCAGCTGTAGTTGGGATAGCGACAAGCTGCAAGCTTAGAGCTGAGTGGCCGTGGCTTGCGGCTTCAACTTGCAGCTGCCTCACTTAAACCTACGCTCTACGCCCTTTTCCACCAGAATCTTCGCCGAGATCTCCTCCACCGAAAAATGCGTGGAATTGATGTGCGCAATATTCTCGCGGCGGAACAGATTTTCCACCTCGCGCACTTCAAACTCGCACTGGGCGTAGCTCGAATAGCGGCTGTTGGGCTTGCGTTCGTTGCGGATGGCGGTGAGGCGGTCCGGGTCGATGGTCAGGCCGAACAGTTTGTGCGAATGGGCGCGCAGAGCGGCCGGCAGGGTCAGGTGCTCCATGTCATCCTCGGTCAGCGGGTAGTTGGCCGCGCGGATACCGAATTGCATGGCCATATACAAACAGGTGGGCGTTTTGCCGCAGCGCGACACGCCCACCAGAATCAGATCGGCCTTGTCGTAGTAGTGGGTGCGGGCGCCATCATCGTTGTCGAGGGCAAAGTTCACCGCCTCGATACGCTCCATATAGTTGGAGTTATGCCCAATGGAATGGGACTTTCCGACCGAATAGGAGGAATGTTCGCTTAACTCCTGTTCCAGTGGCGCCAGGAACGTGGAGAAAATGTCGATCATGAAACCATTCGAGGTTGCGAGAATCTCACGAATGTCTTGATTGACGATGGTGTCGAAAATGATCGGCCGAAAACCGTCTTTTTCAGCCGCCAGATTGATTTGTTGTACCATGGCCCGCGCTTTTTCCACGCTGTCGATGTAAGGCCGCGTGAATTTGGCGAAGGTAACGTTTTCGAACTGCGCGAGCAGGCTTTGACCCAGTGTTTCGGCTGTAATGCCGGTGCCGTCGGAAATAAAGAAAGCAGATCGTTTCATTTGAGCCCTGGGCCTTAAGCTGATGACGAATCTTGGATATGATAGGCGCGATTTTGCCGTCCCACAGTGGGCCGCATTCTCACTTATTTTCCAGGTCCAGGCCACAAACGCTGGTGAATGCTCCCACGAGCAGCCGGCGTCCTGAGCTTTTCCAACACAGTTAGTGGAGAGATCACCTTGGTAGAGTACGTAGTTTCCCTCGATAAGCTCGGCGTCCATGATGTAGAGCATGTGGGGGGCAAGAACGCATCCCTCGGCGAGATGATCAGTAATCTTGCGGGCGCCGGTGTCTCGGTGCCGGGTGGTTTCGCCACCACGGCCCAGGCTTACCGCGATTTCCTCGAACTGAGCGGCCTCAATGCTCAGATCCACGCCGCGCTGGATGCCCTGGACGTCGACGACGTCAATGCCCTGGCCAAGACCGGTGCCCAGATCCGCCAATGGATCATGGAAGCCGAGTTCCCCGAGAAGCTCAACGAAGAAATCCGCACCGCGTTCGCCACCTTGTCGGCCGGCAACCCGGACATGGCCGTTGCCGTGCGCTCGTCGGCTACCGCCGAAGACTTGCCCGACGCTTCTTTCGCCGGCCAGCAGGAAACCTTCCTCAACATCCGCGGCGTGGAAAACGTGATCCGCGCGGCCAAGGAAGTATTTGCCTCGCTGTTCAACGATCGCGCGATTTCCTACCGCGTGCACCAGGGCTTCGACCATAAGTTGGTTGCCCTGTCTGCCGGCGTGCAGCGCATGGTCCGTTCCGAAACCGGCACCGCCGGCGTGATGTTTACCCTCGATACCGAATCCGGCTTCCGTGACGTGGTGTTTATCACCGGCGCCTACGGCCTGGGTGAAACCGTCGTACAGGGCGCGGTCAACCCCGACGAATTCTACGTACACAAGGGCACCCTCGAAGCGGGTCGCCCGGCCATCCTGCGCCGTAACCTGGGCAGCAAGGCCATCAAGATGATCTATGGCGACGAGGCCAAGGCCGGTCGTTCGGTAAAAACCGTTGAAGTCGACAAGGCCGAACGCGCGCGTTTCTGCCTGACCGACGCTGAAGTCAGCGAGTTGGCCAAACAAGCGATGATCATCGAAAAGCACTACCAGTGCCCGATGGACATCGAATGGGCCAAGGACGGTGACGACGGCAAGCTGTATATCGTGCAGGCCCGTCCGGAAACCGTGAAGAGCCGCACTTCGGCCAATGTCATGGAGCGCTACCTGCTCAAAGAAACCGGTACCGTATTGGTGGAAGGCCGCGCCATCGGCCAGCGCATTGGCGCCGGCAAGGTTCGCATCATCAGAGACGTCTCCGAGATGGACAAAGTCCAGCCAGGCGACGTGCTGGTCTCCGACATGACCGACCCGGACTGGGAACCGGTGATGAAGCGCGCCAGTGCCATCGTCACCAACCGTGGCGGGCGTACCTGCCACGCAGCGATCATCGCTCGTGAGCTGGGGATTCCTGCGGTAGTGGGTTGCGGCAATGCCACGCAGTTGCTCAAGGATGGCCAGGGCGTGACCGTATCCTGCGCCGAAGGCGACACCGGTTTCATCTTCGAAGGCGAGCTAGGCTTCGATATCAAGCAAAATTCCATCGACGCCATGCCGGACCTGCCGTTCAAGATCATGATGAACGTCGGTAACCCGGACCGCGCCTTCGACTTCGCGCAGTTGCCGAACGCCGGCGTGGGCCTGGCCCGCCTGGAATTCATCATCAACCGTATGATCGGCGTGCACCCCAAGGCTTTGCTGAACTACGACGGCCTGCCGCTGGATATCAAGGAAAGCGTCGATAAGCGCATCGCTGGTTACAACGACCCAGTGGGTTTCTACGTCGAGAAACTGGTGGAAGGCATCAGCACTCTGGCGGCGGCGTTCTACCCGAAAAAGGTCATCGTGCGTCTGTCGGACTTTAAGTCCAACGAGTACGCCAACCTGATCGGCGGCAAGCTCTACGAGCCGGAAGAAGAAAACCCGATGCTGGGCTTCCGTGGCGCCTCGCGTTACATCAGCGAAACCTTCCGCGACTGCTTCGAGCTTGAGTGCCGCGCGCTCAAACGCGTGCGTAACGAGATGGGCCTGACCAATGTCGAGATCATGGTGCCGTTCGTACGGACCTTGGGCGAGGCGAGCCAGGTGGTTGACCTGCTGGCTGAGAACGGCCTGACCCGCGGCGAGAATGGCCTGCGTGTGATCATGATGTGCGAACTGCCATCCAACGCGATCCTGGCTGAAGAGTTCCTGGAATTTTTCGACGGTTTCTCCATTGGTTCCAACGACCTGACTCAGCTCACCCTGGGCCTGGACCGTGACTCCGGGATCATTGCGCACCTGTTCGACGAGCGTAACCCGGCGGTCAAGAAGCTGCTGGCCAATGCTATCCAGGCCTGCAACAAGGCCGGTAAGTACATCGGCATTTGCGGTCAGGGCCCTTCGGACCACCCTGACTTGGCCAAATGGCTGATGGAGCAGGGCATCGAAAGCGTTTCGCTGAACCCAGACTCGGTGCTGGAAACCTGGTTCTTCCTGGCGGAAGGCCAAGCGTCCGCCTGAGGTCGATCCGTGAAAAGTGCCGGTCAGCCGTGAGGTTGACCGGCATTCTTATCTGTATAGGGCGGGAATCCATGTGGACGCCGCCCTTTTTTGTGCAAGAACATTATGCAAAGCAGCAGCAACCTGTTTCCCGTCGCCTTGATCAGCGCTGAGCGTCGTGGCGACCTGAGTGAAGATGTGTATCGCCTCAAACCCGGCAACAGTCCGGACGGCAGCGTCGAACTGGCGGTGACCCGTTTGGGGCTGGCCGATGTCCCGGAAAACCGGGGCATCCCGGTTATTTTGTTGCACGGCAGTTTTTCCAATCGACGTTTCTGGTACTCGCCCAAGGGCATTGGCCTGGGCGCCTATCTGGCTCGTCGAGGCTTTGACGTGTGGATTGCGGAAATGCGCGGCCATGGTCTGTCCAAGCGCAATCAAGCGTATGCGCGTAACCGGGTGGCCGATTATGCGCGTTACGACTTGCCGGCCATCGGCGCGTTCGTGCGTGAGCAAAGCGCGCAGATCCCGCACTGGATCGGCCATTCTCTGGGCGGCACGACCTTGGCGGCGGCCCTGGGCGGTCAGTATCTGGGTGCGCCGGCGGTGGCTTCGGTCGCGTTATTTGGCTGCCAGGTCAGCCGCACCTACTGGCCGTTGAAAATTCCACCAGTGGAGTGGGGCGGGCGCTTTATTCTCAAGCGAATGGCTGAAGTGTCCGGTGCGCGTTTCAAACGCGGGCCCGAAGACGAGCCGGTGGGGGTATTGATTGAAAATATGCGCTGGCACGGGCTGTTCGGGCGTTTCGGCGATGCCGAGCGTGACTGGTGGAAGGGCTTGGCGGACGTCGACGTGCCGTTGTTGGCGGTAAGTGCGGCGGGCGACCATCAGGACCCGGACTGGGCCTGCCGCAAGCTGTTCGAACAAGTCGGCACTGAGCATCGGCAATATGTGTGTCTGGGACGCAAGCACGGGTTTACCGAAGATTTCGGGCACGTCGAGATGCTGGTCAGCAAAGCTGCCCAGGCCGAGGTCTGGCCTCTGGTGGAGCAATGGTTGAAAGACCCTATAACACCTTTGTTCGGCGCCCCGGCGCAGGCTCTCGCCGCTGTTTGACCAAGCGCTCTACCAAGGGCGTTTCACTCCTGCGAGGTTGCGGCTAAGATATGACGCGCCGGACGCTTCTGGTCATATTCAGTCGCGTAGAGGCTATTGCGTTGCAGTGAAACCGATGGGATGTTTCCCACCCGTTTCGCCCGGTACTTCTTTGAAAGACACTTCTCTGGCAGAAAGGAATTTTTCGATGAACCATTACGTGACCCCCGACCTGTGCGACGCCTACCCCGAATTGGTGCAGGTGGTCGAGCCGATGTTCAGCAATTTTGGCGGCCGAGACTCCTTTGGCGGCGAGATTGTTACCATCAAGTGCTTTGAGGATAACTCGCTGGTCAAGGAACAGGCCGACCAACCGGGGACCGGCAAGGTGATGGTGGTCGACGGTGGTGGTTCCCTGCGCCGCGCGCTGCTGGGCGACATGATCGCCGAGAAAGCTGCGAAAAACGGTTGGGAAGGGCTGGTCATCTACGGTTGCATCCGCGATGTCGACGTCATCGCCCAGACCGACCTGGGCGTACAAGCCCTGGCCAGTCACCCGATGAAAACCGACAAGCGTGGCATTGGTGACCTGAATGTGGCGGTCACGTTTGCCGGCGTCACCTTCCGCCCGGGTGAATACGTGTATGCCGATAACAATGGCGTGATCGTGTCGCCCAGCCCGTTGAAAATGCCTGAATAAATCGTAAAAGCCGACAGGGGTGAGGATGTTCGAGGAAGAAAACGCGCAATGGGGGCTGGTGCATGCCCTGGTGCTGGACGGTAAAGGCGGTGCGCGTTCGATTGCCCGGACTGAGCTGGATGACCTGCAGTTGCAGCCAGAGGAAAGTCTGTGGCTGCACTGGGATCGCAGCCATCCCCAGACGCAGACCTGGCTGCGCAAATCCAGTGGCTTGAGTGAATTCGCCTGCGACCTGTTGCTGGAGGAAAACACTCGCCCGCGCCTGTTGCCGCTGCCGGATTCGCAGCTGTTGCTGTTTCTGCGAGGGGTCAACCTCAATCCAGGCGCCGAACCGGAAGACATGGTCTCGGTGCGCATTTTCGCGGCGGCCAACCGGGTGATTTCCCTGCGTCTGCGCCCGTTGCGCGCCACCGATGAGTTGCTGGTGCAACTGGCGGACGGCAAGGGGCCGCGTACCGCGTCGGAGCTCATCCTTTATATGGCGCAGTACCTGACCAATAAAGTGCAGGATCTGGTCACGGATTTGTCTGAAATCGTCGATGCCGAGGAAGAAAAACTCGATACCGACGAACGGTATACCCCAGAGCATGGCAGCGTGTTGCAGATCCGCCGGCGAGCGGCCGGGCTCAAGCGATTTCTGGCACCGCAGCGGGATATTTTTGCCCAGCTCACGCGGATCAAACTGCCGTGGTTCTGTGACGACGATGCTGATTACTGGAACGAATTGAACAACAGCCTCACACGCTATCTGGAGGAGCTCGAATTGACCCGGGAGCGCGTGGGGCTTGTGCTGGAGGCCGAAGACCGGCGTTTGAGCGTACGCATGAACCGCACCATGTACCGCTTCGGAATCATCACTGGAATCTTCCTGCCGATGAGTTTCCTGACCGGTTTGCTGGGCATCAATGTGGGCGGCATTCCGTTCTCGGCCAGCCCCTATGGATTCATGCTTGCGTGCCTGCTGATGGTCTCGGTGGCGCTCGGGCAATGGTGGCTGTTTAGACGGTTGCGTTGGGTTTGAGCTGAATATGAGCTGAACGTAGGAAGGGTCTCATGTGACCCCATGAAATTTACCCTCGTCTTTTAAATCACTTGCGAGAGGTCTTTATGCACGATCCGTTCGAACAGTCTTTGCGTGACATGCTCAATGCTTCGCCGTCCAACCGTGATGACGATGCTTGCCTGGGGCGCGTGTTGAAAACCGCCAACCGTCAGGTCGGGGCGGGGGATCTGTTCGGTCTGCTCGGTCGTTGGCTGCCGGCCTTGATGATGGCGCTGAACAATGGTTCTGCCCATGTTTCACCGGTTTCCCGTCGAAAACCTCTTGCTCGCACTGCTGATAAGGCTGATTGAATATGGAACTTGATCTCTGGACCCAGAGCCTGGTCACCGCGATGACCGCATTGTGGACCAAGGTGGCGAACTTCATTCCCAACCTGTTCGGTGCGCTGGTCCTGGTGTTGCTGGGTTTTGTCGTGGCCAAGCTGCTCGACACCCTGCTGTCCAAATTGCTCGCGAAACTGGGCCTTGATCGCTTGATGGCAGGCACCGGCCTGACCAAGCTGCTGGGGCGTGCCGGGTTGCAAGTGCCGATCTCCACACTGGTCGGCAAGATCGTCTACTGGTTCGTGTTGCTGATTTTTCTGGTTTCTGCCGCTCAATCCCTTGGCCTTGAGCGAGTTTCAGCTACGCTCGACATGCTTGCGCTGTATTTGCCGAAGGTTTTCGGCGGCGCGCTGGTGCTGTTGGTAGGTGTTTTACTGGCGCAGTTGGCCAACGGGCTGGTGCGCGGAGCCGCCGAAGGCGTGGGGTTGGACTACGCTGCCGGCCTGGGGCGGATCGCCCAGGGGCTGGTGATCATCATCAGTATTTCGGTCGCGATCAGCCAGTTGGAGGTCAAGACTGACCTGCTCAACCATGTGATTGTGATCGTTTTGATTACCGTTGGTCTGGCCGTTGCGCTGGCCATGGGCTTGGGTAGCCGGGAAATTGCCGGTCAGATTCTTGCAGGAATCTATGTGCGCGAGTTGTACCAGGTGGGCCAACAGGTGCGTGTGGGCGAGGTCGAAGGGCAAATCGAGGAGATCGGCACAGTCAAGACGACCGTGTTGACCGATGACGGCGAGCTGGTGTCGCTGTCCAATCGCATTCTCCTGGAACAGCAGGTCAGTAGCCGCTAAACCGGCAAACCCTGCTAATGTACGCCGCCGCGAACCCGGGTGACCGGGCCGCAGCGGACATTGACCTGACTGTCGGCACGACTTGTTTTGAATAAAGCCCAATCGCTGTCCACGCGCTATGACCCCCGTGAGCTCTCTGATGAGGAGTTGGTCGCGCGTTCGCACACGGAGCTGTTTCACGTAACTCGCGCGTACGAAGAATTGATGCGCAGATATCAACGCACTCTGTTCAACGTTTGTTCAAGGTATTTGGGGAACGATAGAGATGCTGACGATGTCTGTCAGGAAGTGATGCTCAAGGTGTTGTACGGCCTGAAGAACTTCGAGGGCAAATCGAAGTTCAAGACCTGGCTCTACAGCATCACGTACAACGAGTGCATCACGCAGTATCGAAAGGAACGGCGAAAGCGTCGCTTGATGGACGCTTTGAGCCTGGACCCCCTTGAGGAGGCGTCTGAAGAAAAGGCGCCGGCACCCGAGGAAAAGGGCGGGCTCGATCGCTGGTTGGTGCATGTGAATCCGATTGACCGAGAAATTCTGGTGCTACGTTTTGTCGCAGAGCTGGAGTTTCAGGAAATCGCCGACATCATGCATATGGGTTTGAGTGCTACAAAAATGCGTTACAAACGTGCTCTTGATAAATTACGTGAGAAATTTGCGGGCGAGACTGAAACTTAGTGCGTGGCAAATATCTCTTACGTGTAGGCAAGTTCTGTTAGACTTGTCGCCGAGTTGTCCCCCGGTTTGTGGGACTGCTTTACAATCACCAGATGGGGATTTAACGGATGAAACTGAAAAACACCTTGGGCTTGGCCATTGGTTCTCTTATTGCCGCTACTTCTTTCGGCGTTCTGGCACAAGGCCAAGGCGCAGTTGAAGGCGAGCTGTTCTACAAGAAGCAGTACAACGATAGCGTCAAGCACATCGAAGACGGCTTCAATCCTGGCGCTCGCATCGGTTACTTCCTGACCGACGACCTGTCCTTGAACCTGTCCTACGACAAGACCAACCACACCCGTTCGAACGACGGTACTGGTAACCAGAAGATCAAAGGCGATACCGGCAGCCTGGTTGCCCAGTATCACTTCGGTCAAGCTGGCGTAGACTCCCTGCGTCCATACGTAGAAGGCGGTTTCGGTCACCAGAGCCGTACCAACGTACAAGCTGACGGTCACAGCGGTCGCGATCAGACCACTTTCGCCACTGTCGGTACCGGCGTTAAGTACTACTTCACCAACAACCTGTACGCTCGTGCCGGTGTTGAAGCTGACTACGGTCTGGACAACGGCAAGTGGGATTACTCCGCACTGGTCGGCCTGGGCGTGAACTTCGGCGGTAACGCTGGCGCAGCTGCTCCAGCTCCTACCCCAGCACCAGCTCCAGAGCCAACTCCAGAGCCAGAAGCTCCAGTTGCTCAGGTTGTTCGTGTTGAGCTGGACGTTAAGTTCGACTTCGACAAAGCCGTTGTTAAGCCTAACAGCTACGGCGACGTGAAAAACCTGGCCGACTTCATGGCTCAGTACCCATCTACTAACGTAGAAGTAGCTGGTCACACTGACTCCGTAGGTCCAGACGCTTACAACCAGAAGCTGTCCCAGCGTCGTGCTGACGCTGTTAAGCAAGTCCTGGTTAAAGACGGCGTGGCTCCTAGCCGTGTAACTGCTGTAGGTTACGGCGAATCCCGCCCAGTTGCTGACAACGCAACTGAAGCTGGTCGCGCTATCAACCGTCGCGTAGAAGCTTCGGTTGAAGCTACCGCTCAGTAATTACTGAGTTGTAGAAAAAACCCGGCTCAGGCCGGGTTTTTTTTCGCCTACCATTTGTGTCATGCGCTGGCGGCGGCTGCGACATATGCAGCTTGTTCTCTGGCGGCAACACGGCCAATGACCAGGATCGCCGGGCTTTTAAGGGCGAATGCGTGGGCATCCTTGTGCATGCGCGATAACAGGCTACGGTACTCGCGCTGCTGGGGCAGCGAGGCATTCTCGATCATCGCCACGGGCATATCTGCCGCCATGCCACCCTCCATCAACTGCTGACGAATCTCTTCCAGTTTTGCCACCCCCATGTACACGACCAGGGTAGTCCCGCCCTCGGCCAGGGCGCGCCAGTTCAGTTGGCTGTCATCCTGGGTGTGCGCAGTAACCAGCGTTACGCCACGGCTTACACCACGCAATGTCAGAGGAATCCCACAGTTGGTCGCGCCTGCCAGCCCTGAGGTGATGCCATTGACCAGTTCCACCTCAATGCCCCGATCCCGCAGCCACAGCGCCTCTTCGCCGCCTCGTCCGAAAATGCACGGGTCACCGCCCTTGAGGCGTACCACGCATTTGCCCTGGCGTGCATAGCGCAACATCAGGCGGTGGATAAAGTCCTGAGGGGTGGAGCGGCAGCCACCGCGTTTGCCCACGGTGATCACGCGCGCCGCGGCGCAGTGGTCCAAAACTGCCGGGTTGACCAGATCATCGATCAACACCACGTCGGCTTCACACAGGGCGCGGACCGCCTTGAGGGTCAACAACTCCGGATCGCCGGGACCTGCGCCCACCAACCAGACTTTTGCGTTCATAGGGTTGCCCTCGTGTAGAGATACTCAGTTGTGAAGGAGTGCATACAGCAGCACCAGATTGATCAGCACCGACAGCAGTGCCACGGTTTGCCAGACTTTTAGCGGTTCTCGCTCCAGCAAAGGCCTGGGGCGGACGCTCAGCTCGCGCCGGTCAGCCTGCTCCAGTACCAGTAGCCATTCTTCGGCGGTTTCGTAACGCTGCGACGGCTGGGCGGACACCGCCCGTTCCAGACTCAGCGGCAGCCAGTCCGGTAGGTCGGGGCGATAGCGGCTCGCGCTGACAGGCTGGGTGAATCTGGGCCGTTGGAAGGCTTCGATTTCGCCGTAGGGGTAATGCCCGGTCAGCAGGAAATACAAGGTGACGCCAACGCTGTATAAATCTTGCTGGGCGGTAGGCCCTTCGCCATTGAAGGCTTCGGGCGCGATAAAACTTGGAGTGCCCGGCAGTTCGTGGGCACGGTCTTCCGACAGGCCGGGGCAGTAAGCCAGGCCGAAATCCAGCACGCGCAACTCGCCGTCGTCCCCCAACAACAGGTTTTCCGGTTTGATATCGCGGTGCAGGATTTGCCGCCGGTGCAGCAGGCCCACGGCCCGCAGCAAGCGCTCGGCGACGGACTGCCATTGGGCCAGCGGTAGGGGCCCCTGAAGCTGGAACAGGGTGGCGAGGGTCTGTCCGGGATATTCGCGCATGACGTAATACAAGTGCTGCCGGCTACCGGCGCTGTGCACTTCTGGGAATGCGCGTCCGGCCATGCGCCGCAAAAACCACTCTTCGGCCAGCAAAGCCTGGCCGGCTTGGCTATCGTCGTCATGGCTCAGTGGCAAGGTTTTCAACAGCCAGGGCTGTTGCTGGGTATCGCGGACCCGGTAGAGCAAGGATTGTCGACTTTGCGCCACTAATGCTTCCACCCGCCAGCCTTCGAACGGTTGGCCGGGTTTCAATGGCGGTGGCAGCGGCCATTGCTGCAACTGCCCCAGGGCGTCGCCGAGGGTGGCGGCACCCAAGGCATCAACGCGTACCAGCAACGCGCTGGCATTGTCTTGGCTGCCGGCCAAGTGGGCAGTATTGACCAAGGTGGCCACAGCTACGTCCAGGTCCGCCTGCTCACGCAGGATGGTCTGGATGCTGTGCTCGGCCAAGGTTGCCCATACGCCGTCGCTGAGCAGCAGGAAGCACTCGCCCTCGCGCAAGTGGCCGTCTAGAAAATCCAGCACCACATGTTGATCCAGGCCCAGCGCACGTTTAAGGACGTGCTGCATGCCCGGCTGTTCCCAGACGTGATCCTCGCTGATACGTTGCAGCTGGCCGTCCAGCCAGCGATAGACCCGGCAGTCTCCTACATGGGCCAGGGTAAAGCGCTGGCCCCGAAACACCAGGGCACTTAGAGTCGTTAGCAGCGGCTGGCCACCACCGTTGGCTTGCAACCAGCGATTCTGGGCCAGCAGTAAACGTTCCAGTGCCTGGGCCACGCTCCAGGTTTGCGGCGTGGCGTAGTAGTCCATCGCCAGGGCTTGCAACGTCGAGCGCGCGGCCAATCCGCCATCGGCACATTGGCTGACGCCGTCGGCCATGGCGCACAGATAGCCTTTGCTGGCCGCCAGTTCCGCCACGGGGGTGACCACCCGCAGCGCATCCTGGTTTTCCGGGCGCGGGCCGATGGCACTGGCCTGGGCGACGCTCAGTTGCAGGCTCATCAGACGCGTGCAGCCGTCACGGCGGCCGAGCCCCAAGTGGTTCTCCAGCGACGCTTGACGCCGTGCAGACCGAACCATGCCAATACGCCCAGGCTGGCGAACAACCACAGGGCCAGTTGATAGCTACCGGTGCTCTGTTTGATCGCGCCCATGCCGGCCGCGAGCGCGAAGCCACCGATGCCGCCGGCCATGCCGATCAACCCGGTCATCACGCCGATTTCACGGCGAAAGCGCTGCGGAACCAACTGGAACACCGCACCGTTGCCTGCGCCGAGACCGAGCATGGTGCAGACGAAAAGCGCCAATGCCGCGTACGAACTGGGTAGGTTGAAGCCCACGGCGGCAATGCAGATGGCCGCGATGCTGTACATGCCCAGCAGGGTGCGGATGCCGCCGAATCGGTCCGCCAGAGCACCGCCCAGCGGACGCATCAGGCTGCCGCCAAACACGCATGCGGCGGTGTAGTAGCCGGCAGTCACCGGGCTGAGGTGGTATTGATCGTTGAAATAGCCGGGCAATGCGCTGGCCAGGCCGATAAAGCCGCCGAACGTTACGCTGTAGAAAAACATGAACCACCAGCTGTCACGATCGCCCAGGGCCTTGAAGTAGTCGGCCATGGATTTGGCTTTCGGCCGTTCAGGGGCATTGCGCGCCAGCCAGGCGAAGACCACCAGCGTCAAGATCAACGGAATCAGCGCAAACCCGAACACATTGCTCCAGCCAAACGCCGCTGCGAGCACCGGGGCCAGCAAGGCAGCGAATACCGTGCCCGAATTGCCGGCACCGGCAATTCCCATGGCTTTGCCCTGGTGTTCGGCGGGGTACCACTGTGAAGCCAGGGGCAGCGCCACGGCGAAGGACGCGCCGGCCATACCCAGAAACAGCCCCAGCAGCAGGGCCTGTTCGTAACTGTGGATGCCCAGTTTCCAGGCCCCGAACAGCGCGACAATCACGATCACCTGGCCGATCAGCCCGGCGGTCTTGGGCGACAGCCTGTCGGCCAGCATTCCCATCAGAAAACGCAGTACCGCACCGGCCAGGATCGGTGTTGCCACCATCAGGCCGCGTTGCTGGGTGGTCAATTGCAGGTCGGCGGCAATCTGCACCGCCAGCGGGCCCAGCAGATACCAGACCATGAAACTCAGGTCGAAATACAGGAACGCGGCAAACAGGGTCGGGGTGTGCCCGGATTTCCAGAAGCTTGATTTCATCACGCACCTCAACGGTTAGGAGTCTTGTAAGAAGGCCTGGTGATGGAACAGCCACTACGGCCGCCCCACCGGCCCCACACAGGGGCCAAAACGAAAAAACGCCGCCACCGGGTTCGCGAGGGCAAACCGGATGTGCGACGTCTTTGTCGTGGAGGGGCAACCGCCGTTGGTTACCTGTGATGATTCATTAGCAAGAGCTGAGCCAAATCAACCGAGCAGCTCACTCATGGCGATGATCTGCTCCGCCACCTGGATCAATTTCTGCTGGCGGCTCATGGCTTGGCGGCGCATCAAGGTGTAGGCCTCTTCTTCATTGCAGTCCTTCATTTTCATCAGCATGCCCTTGGCCAGCTCGATGCGTTTGCGTTCCGCCAGCTGTTGGTCCCGCGCCTGCAACTGCGCGCGCAAGGCCTGATCGCTCTCGAAGCGGGCCATGGCCACATCGAGGATCGGCTGCAGACGCTGGGCCTGGATGCCTTCCACGATATAGGCACTGACCCCGGACTTGATGGCCTGGCGCATCACATTCGGGTCATGTTCATCGGTAAACATCACGATGGGGCGTGGCTGGTCGCGACTGACCAGCACCACTTGCTCCATCACATCGCGGCCCGGTGACTCGGTATCGATCAGGATCACGTCCGGACGCACCGTTTCGACGCGCGCCGGCAGGTCGATGGTCAGGCCGGACTCGTCGATTACCTCAAAGCCGGCCTCTATCAGCGCCGTACGCAGGCGCCCGACCTTGCGGGGGGTGTCATTGATCAACAGGATACGCAGCATGGCAGTTCTCCTGTCAGCGCAAGGCTTGGCGGTTGGCGTGATCGGCCAGCGCATGCAAGCGGAAGCTGCGGGCGTAGCCGCTCGGGTCCGAGCCGTCCCAGACTTTGCCGTCGATCAGCTGGCTGCTGCGCAGGTCCTGGTCCCCGGCGTTGAGGCCCAAGGCGGTGGCGGCCTCGCGATACAGCGCCAGTTGCTGCACCTGGCGCGCCACGCCCAGGTAATCCGGGTCGTCGCGCAACAGGCCCCAGCGGCGAAACTGGGTCATGAACCACATGCCGTCGGAGAGGTACGGCAGGTTGACCTGGCCACCCGCAAAAAACCGTAGCGCGTGAGGGTCCTGCCAGTGGTTGCCCAGGCCGTCGTCATAAGCCCCGAGTAAACGTGGCTCAATACAATCGAGTGGCGCGTCGAGGTATTCGCGGCCGCTGAGCAATTGCGCCGTGGAGCGCCGGTTCTCAATGCTCTGTTCAATGAAGCGGCTGGCTTCGAGGATGGCCATCACCAGTACCCGCGCCGTATTGGGGTATTGCTCGACGAACGCGTGGGTACAGCCGAGGACCTTCTCGGGATGGTTTGGCCAGATCGCTTGGCTGGTCGCCAGGGTAAAGCCCTGATCTTGCGCGACCGCGCTGGCGCTCCAGGGCTCGCCCACGCAAAACCCGTCGATCCGGCCGGCTTGCAGATGCGCAAGCATTTGCGGGGGCGGCACCACCACACTGTCAACGTCCTGCAACGGATGAATGCCTTGGCTCGCCAGCCAGTAGTACAGCCACATCGCATGGGTGCCGGTGGGAAATGTCTGAGCGAAGGTCAGTTTTGTTCGGCTTTGGTGCACATGGCGATCCAGTGCCTCAGGAGTGACCACCCCTTGTTGTTGCAGACCACGGGAAAGATTGATGCTCTGACCGTTTTGGTTCAGGCCCATCAACACGGCCATGTCGGTGGGCGCCACGCCACCGATACCCAGGTGTACGGCGTAGATCAGCCCATACAGGCTGTGGGCGGCATCCAACTCCCCACTGACCAGCTTGTCACGCAGGTTGGCCCATGAAGATTGACGTTTGAGATTCAGGGTCAGGCCGTAGGGTTGTGCGAAGCCCTGGGTCGCCGCCACTACCAGCGAGGCGCAATCGCTCAAGGCCATAAAGCCCAGGTCGAGGCTGCTCTTTTCCGGCGCATCGCTGCCGTTCACCCACGCCAGCGCGTTGCTTATCGGGCCGTTGCCCACCGAATCTTTCATCCGCACCTACCTTTTCATTCAAAAAAAAGCGTCGCCCCCTCAGATGGCGATGCAAGGCCATTGCGGGTAACGACGCCTTTGTCCGTAAGCCCGTTCCGCCGTTGGTACGCGCTTTGATGCAGAGTTCATAGCAAGGCACATGCCACGGGGTAAGCGTGATGGGCGGCCGTTAACTTTCCATCAAGATTGAAAAGAGGCGGCCTCGCAGTATGGCCGCTTCCCTCTGCAGGCCCCAGGAACTTCCACGGTGTACGCTGACTTCCTCGAACGCATGTCCCGCCGCCGCCTTCGCCACTGGTGGCTGTGTGCCCTGCTGTGGCTGGCATGTGCAGTGGCCTGGGGCGAGACCTATCAGGCACAGGAGGAGAGCCTGCACACGGTGTTCACCGCGCTGTCGGTACCCTTGGGGCTGCCGATCGTGGTGAGTCGCGAGGTGGCGCGCAAACGTGTCAGTGGTCTGTTTGATTTGACTGCGCCGCAGCAGACCCTGGAAGAACTGGCGCAGCAGCATGGCTTGATCTGGTACAGCGACGGCCAAGGGTTTTATCTCTATGACGCCAACGAAGCGAAAAGCTCGGCGGTGTCGCTGCGGCATATTTCCATCGATCGGTTTCGCAGCCTCATGCGTCGCGCTGGGTTGCAGGAATCCCACTTTCCCCTGCGTGCCGACGGCCCGCGAACGTTCTATGTGTCCGGCCCGCCGAGCTATGTCGACCGGGTGTTGCGGCTGGCGCAATTGATGGACCGCGAGCGCGCTGAACTGCGTGTGGGGGACCACGCCTTTGGGGTGGTTCAGGTACTCAACACCCATGTGGCGGATCGTGAGTACGCGATGGGTGAGGGCAAGGTCAGGGTCGCGGGGATAGCGTCAATAATCGAAGCGGTACTGGCCAGTGAGCACAAGGGGTTGCTGGCCGACAAAAGCCTTGCAGTCATTGCCTATCCGGA
Organism: Pseudomonas sp. S4_EA_1b; assembly: GCF_016307435.1. Taxonomy (NCBI): domain Bacteria; kingdom Pseudomonadati; phylum Pseudomonadota; class Gammaproteobacteria; order Pseudomonadales; family Pseudomonadaceae; genus Pseudomonas; species Pseudomonas sp. S4_EA_1b. The sequence goes on from NZ_JAEILC010000133.1 coordinate 48,519, forward strand.
TACCAACAGCCTGTTGATCAGAGGCAAACCGGCGCAGGTGCGGTTTATCGAACAACTGGTGGCGGAACTGGATACGCCCAGGCGATCGGTCGAAGTGTCGCTGTGGCTGGTCGACCTGGGCCGCGATGAGCTGAAAAAACTCAACTTGGCTATGGACGAAGATGCCAAAAACTCGACCACTCGTGTCATGGAGCCGCTGGAGGATAACCGCCTGATGGCGCAGATCGCTGCGCTGGAGCGCCGCCGTCGAGCAAAGGTGGTGACGCTGCCGGTGATTCTGACTCAGGAGAACGTGCCGGCGGTGTTTAACGACAACCATACGTTCTATCTGCCAGCCCGTGCGGATGACACCGCCGAGTGGAAGCCTGTGCATTACGCCACCCAGGTCAGTGTGCTGCCGCGTTTTGCTGAGGCGAACGAAATCGAGATGCTCCTGGATATTGAGGATGGTCGCCCCATGAGTGCCAAGGGGCAGCGCGATAAACCGGCAGGGGTCGGCCGGGTAGGGGTCAGAAGCGTGGTGCCAGTCTCAAAAACCCAACGGACGAGGCAGGGGGGCTTACCCCCGGACAACACCGAGC
>NZ_JAEILC010000134.1:0-4394 GCF_016307435.1 Pseudomonas sp. S4_EA_1b
GAACGGGTTAATTGTTCAGCATCTCCCTAGAGGGTGTAGACAAAATAAAGTAAACTTCTTGCCTCCTTTCTATGCAGCATTGAGCCATGCCTAAAACTGGACGCCCACCGGTAATCGCTACGCACCATTATCCTCTGCTGGCCAGGCTCGCTCATACGCAGCCTTATTCCAGTCAAGCCGAACTGGCGCAAGCATTCCATGCAGAAACGGGCATCACCGCGCATCCCGACACCTTTGCAAAAGCGCTGAGACTGGCCGGGATCGTTCGAGTAAAGGAACGTGCCAAAGGTAGCTTCCAGCCTCCCGAGCCTCGTAAGTCTTATGGCTATACCGAGGCACACCGGCGTCAGTTGCCGGAGCAACGCTACCCCAGTTGCCTGACTGATGCAGAATGGACGTTGGTCGCTGATTTATTTGAAGTCTCGGGAGGTCGCGGCGTACCGCCTCGCCACTCCCGACGCACTCTTTTGGAAGCCTGCTGTTATGTCGTGCGCACAGGGTGCTCCTGGCGAATGCTGCCTCGCGAGTTTCCCCATTGGGACAATGTCTATAAAACCTTTCGGCGCTGGAGCGCTCAGGGCAAGTTTGAGCAAATGCACGACCGGCTCCGTGCCCAATGGCGAGAGCGGGTGGATCGTGATGAACGGCCGTCAGCCGCTGTTCTGGATTCCCAATCAACGCGCAGCTCTCCCCAAGGCGGTGAAAGCGGTTACGACGCAGGCAAAAAGGTAAAAGGACGTAAGCGAAGCCTTATCGTAGATACCTTAGGCCTTCTTTTGGCCGTGAGCATCAGCGCAGCCAGTGTGCAGGATCGAGATGCGGCAGACGACGCCGTGACCTCCGCGATGGATAAGTACCCGTCATTAAATACCCTGTTCGTCGACAGTGCCTACGCTGGAAAGTGGGCCCAGCGTATGCAGCACACTCATTCGCTCGAGATCCAGGTCATACGAGGAGCGAACAATCGCCGCACCGGGAAATGGCATTCAGAGCAAGGCGATTTGTTCACGGCAGCGCCGGTTGCGAGCGGCTTTGTGGTCATGCCCAAGCGCTGGGTGGTGGAACGGACTCATGCCTGGAATGAGCGAGCCAGGCGGCTGATCATGCACCACGATCGGTTACTGGATGTGAGTGAGGCTTGGGTATGGCTGGCTGAGGCTCGCATGCTCGCTCGTCGACTTACTACTTGATTTTGTCTACATCACTCCTAGTGGACTGAGCGGTTAATTCATTTATCTAATGGTAACGATATGCTGTGCGTCCAATGTCATGGATTGGTTATACGCATGGCCCGACCGACTTCCCCCTTCGCTTTAATGCCTTCCGATCTCATCGCCCTGCAAGGTTGGTTGCGTATGAGTACGCTGGAACAGAGCCTCGCCCAGAGAGCGCGCATCCTGCTTCTACTGGCTGACGGATTGACGCCCAAGGCCGTTAGCGAGCAGTTGCAGGTCACGCCGCCGACGGTATTCAAGTGGCGAAAACGTTATCTGGAGGCGGGAATCGAAGGGTTGAGCGATCTGCCGCGCAGCGGCCAGCCACTCAAACTTGGGCCCGATAAAATCAACGAAATCCTGACACTGACCACCCGGCGTGTACCCCAGGAAGCCGCTCACTGGAGCGTCCGTTTGATGGCCAAGTATGCGCGGGTTACCACATGGCAGGTGCGGCAGGTCTGGGCCGCTTCCGACCTCAAACCCCATCGTCTGAAGACCTTCAAAATCAGCAACGATCCTCATTTCGCCGACAAGGTCGTCGACGTGGTCGGGCTCTATCTGAACCCACCGGATAACGCCCTGGTGTTGTCGGTTGACGAGAAAACCCAGATCCAGGCTGCGGATTCCACGCGCATTTGGACACCCATTCCACGAACACTTGGACAGCGATTCCACGCTGACTTGGACACTCATTCCACGGCCACTTGGACACTGATTCCACGAGCATTTGGACAGTGATTTCTCACTGATCCGACCCACGCTCAGGCAGGCGGCAACGCAGGACTATTCACTACCATCGGCCTCTTTTATCGAAGCGAAGAGGTCGTCGTGGAGCGTATAGCCACCTGCGCTCGCCGCACAAAGGCCGCCACACTACCCACACCGAGCACATGCCCAAAAGTCACCGCGAACACGCCGAGTGGACGCCGCAACGGCTGATCCGCTGGGCAGAGCAAACCGGGTCGAACACGGCTGGCGTTATCGCCTACATCCTCGAACGCCGAATCCATCCGCAGCATGGCTTCCGCGCCTGCCTGGGCATCCTGCGCTTGAGCAAACAGCACCGCGAAGAGCGGCTGGAAGCCGCTTGCCAACGTGCGCTGGCCCTAGGCGCATGCAGTTACAAGAGCCTCGAATCGATCCTGCGCCAAGGCCTGGAACGGCTACCTCTTGCCCAGCAAAACCTGCCGTTACTGCCCGATGAACATATCAATCTGCGCGGCCCTGGCTACTACCACTGACTGAAAAAGGAGCACGAACATGTTGCCCAACCCGACACTCGACAAGCTACAAACCCTGCGCCTGCATGGCATGATCAAGGCGCTTGGCGAACAACACGCAACGCCTGACATCAACGATCTCAGCTTCGACGAACGCCTCGGCCTGATGGTCGACCGCGAGCTGACTGAACGCGACGACAAGCGCCTGACGACTCGCCTCAAAGCCGCACGACTGCGCCACAACGCCTGCCTCGAAGACATCGACTACCGCAGCCCGCGCGGGCTGGATAAGGCGCTGATCCTGCAACTGGGTAGCGGCCAGTGGCTGCGCGATGGCCTGAACCTGATCATCGGCGGGCCGACGGGCGTAGGCAAAACCTGGCTCGCCTGCGCGCTGGCTCATAAAGCTTGCCGCGACGGTTACAGCGTGCGCTATCTGCGCCTGCCGCGCTTGATGGAAGAACTGGGTCTGGCCCATGGCGACGGGCGCTTCGCCAAGCTGATGAGCAGCTACGCCAAGACCGACCTGCTGATCCTCGATGACTGGGGCTTGGCCCCGTTCACCGCCGAACAGCGGCGCGACATGCTGGAGCTACTGGACGACCGCTACGGCCAGCGCTCGACCATCGTTACCAGCCAGATGCCGGTGGACAACTGGCACGAACTGATCGGCGATCCGACCCTGGCCGACGCTATCCTCGACCGCCTGGTGCACAACGCATATAGGATCAATCTGAAGGGCGAATCTATGCGCAGGCGCGCAACGAAATTGACGACGGCAGGGACTTCAGACTAACAATGCAAACCTGCGTCGCTGCGCTCCGACTGCCTGTCCAAGTGGACGTGGATCAGGTGTCCAAGTGCGCGTGGAACGAGTGTCCAAATGATCGTGGGCTGAGTGTCCAAGTGTCGTGGAATCCGCATCCAGACGTTGGATCGCACCCAACCGATGCTGCCGCTACGCCCAGGTCAAGTTGAGCGTCGGACCCATGATTACAAGCGCCATGGTACGGCGAGTCTGTACGCAGCTTTCGACATCCTGACCGGCCAAGTAATCGGACGGATTACCCCGCGCCATCGAGCCAAGGAGTTTCTGGCTTTTCTGCAACAGATTGAACGCAGCACGCCAGCCGAACTGGATCTGCATGTGATTCTAGATAACAGTTCGACCCACAAAACGGCTGCAATCAAGCAGTGGCTGGAAAAGCATCCGCGTTTCAAATTGCACTTCACACCAACCAGCGCGTCTTGGCTGAACGCCGTGGAAGGTTGGTTTGCACAACTGGAAAGACGAGCGCTATACCGGGGTGCCTTCACCAGCGTCGCCGACCTAAAGGTGGCTATCCGTCAATTTATCGAGACTCATAATGAGCATTCAGCCAAGCCGTTCAAGTGGAATAAAACGGCTGAGGCCATCATAAGCTCGGTACATAAAGCGAAGCTGAGCGTGATAAAAAATAAATTAATGGATTAACCGCTCAGGCCACTAGGGATTGTCTGACGTAGGCCGCTATTCTTCGACTGCTGAGCCATAGGTGCTTTCAAAAAAACGGCAGCCGTTCAGAATCGATCGAGTCTGCCGCCTATTCCATCCATTTTTGTCGTTGCACGCGCCTCGCAGCAGCTATTTCCCTCATTAAGGACGTACCTCTCCTGCGCTGGAGAGCAAATATCGGCGCGCCATCCAGAGGTTTGACAGAGCAAATAGCGTCATCATTTGAGCAGTGTTCTCGGCGATTTTAAAGTTAGTTGTCGCGTAAGCATGTCACGCCGCCTTTGATGTTTGATGCAGTACCGCCTTCCGCTCCCGGTTAAGGCACACCATCGGTGCCAGTGACCGGTTCCTGATGTTGCTGCTCCAGCGCTCCGGGTGCCGTGCGCGTGCCGCCTCGTACAGCTCGCACGCTTGCGCAGCGGCCCTTCTGCCTGGCCGGTAGCGCTGCTCCGGGGGGGGGGG
>NZ_JAEILC010000135.1:0-23990 GCF_016307435.1 Pseudomonas sp. S4_EA_1b
CACCACAGCAAGCCCTCTCCCAGAGTTAAATTCCTCTGGGCTACCACCCGGCAACTCGGGGCATTTGGCCCCAATAGCCATAGATCTTTACACACGTTTCAAAGGCTGAAATAACTCTGTGGTGAGCGGGCTTGCCCCGCGCTCTACCGCTCAATCGACCGACTCCACCGCGCATTCCACTCCGGCCGCGCCTGGTTCACCTGGTCCCAATCAATCGAAATCGCTGTCTGCAAATAACCCTGCATCGCCTCCACCCGCGCGCGGGTTTTGTCGGTGGTCGGCGTGGTCGGGTTCGAGGGGATTTGGTCACCTTCCTCCAGCGCCGGCGCCTGGGCTTCGGCGCTCAGCAGGTAGGCCGCGAGTTTCTGCGCCAGCTCCGGCTGGTCGTTGCGGGCGATTACGCATTCGGCGACGTTGAGCACGACCGCGCCTTCCTTGGGTTGCGCATATTCCATCGGTACGCCGAGCAGTTTCTGGGTAGCGACCTGGGTTGGGGTGAGGGGGAAGATCGCGGCTTCGTCGGTCTGCACCATCTCGGAGATTTTCGCCGAGCTGGCGATGTATTCCAGTACGTTGGGGCCGACGGTTTTCGGCCAGGCCTTGAAGCCGGGGTCCACGTTGGTCTCATCGCCGCCCTGCAAACGGTTGAACATCAAGAAACCGTGCAGGCCGAAGGTGGAGGAGGCCAGGGACTGGAACACCACTTTGTCCTTGAAGCGTGGGTCGGCCAGGTCCATCCACGACGTCGGGGCGGCCCAGCCTTTTTCCTTGAACAGCCTGGCGTTGTAGCCCAGGCCGGTGACGCCCAGGGTCACGGCCACCGCTTGGTCCTTGATTTTCGCCTTGGCCGGGATTTGCTCCAGGGTCGGGCTGGGCGTGAGTTTGTCGCACAGGCCCATGGAAATGGCGCGGTACATGATGCCGTCGTCGAGGAACATCACATGCATCTGCGGGTTGTTTTTATTGGCCTGGACCTTGGCGAGAATGTCCGACGAGGTGCCGGGTACGATCACCACTTTGACGTTGTTGGCCTTCTCGAACGCGGGCAGTACTTTATCGGCATACACCCGTTCCATGGTGCCGCCGTTCATGCCCAGATACAGGGTCGGCGCGGCATGGGCACCGGCGGCGAACAGGGCGAGGGTCAAGCAGGACAGTGCATTACGTGGGTTCATGGTTTTTCCTCTCAGGCTTGGAATCGACGGATGGAAAACGCTTCGATGGGCTGACGGCTGGCGCCTGAGCAGACGATCTCTGCCAAGGCTTCACCGACGGCAGGGCCGAGCTGGAACCCGGCGCCGGCAAAGCCGAAACCGTGGAGCAGACCCGGTGTGGTGCTGCTGGGACCGATCACCGGTTCATGATCGGGCAGGTAACCTTCGGTGCCGCTCCAGGTGCGAATCGCCTGGGCGCCCTGGAGAAACGGATACAGCTCGGCGGCATTGCGCAGAGTCTCCAGCACTGCCGCTTGCCCAGGGCGTGCCTGACGCGGCCCGAGGGCAAAACCACGCCCGCCACCCAGGATGCAATTGCCTCGCGCCACCTGGCGCGCATAGATCCCGCCGCCTTCGACGCCGGTGCTCACGTCCATCACTATCGGCAGCGGCTCGGTCACCAGCATCGCCGGGTGCGCCGAGGTGATCGGCACCGGTTCACCGAACTGTGCGGCCACGCTGCCGGCCCAGGCACCGGCACAGTTCAACAGCCATGGCGCGTGCAAGTGCAGGCCATTGGCACAGTGCACTTGGAACACGCGGCCATCGTGCTCGATGCGTACCACTTCGGCCTGTTCGTGCACGACCGCACCGTGACGCTGCGCCGCGCGGGCAAAGGCCGGTGACACCAGGCGCGGGTTGGCATGCCCGTCTTCCGGGCACAGCGAGGCGCCGACCGCCACGTCGCCCACCCACGGGAAGCGCGCGCGCAGTTCGGCGCGATCCAGCAGTTGCAGGCCCAGATCAAACTCGCGGGTGCGCTCGGCGTAGGCGTGCAGCGCGGCGAAATCGGCGGCGCTGCGGGCCAATTTCAGATGCCCGCAGCGCACGTATTCGCCGTCGATGCCGATCAAACCCGGTAACTCGCCCCATAACTGATGGGCGCGCTGCGACAGTGGCAATTGATGCAGGGGCCGACCCTGGCGGCGCACGCCGCCGTAATTGACGCCGCTGGAATGGGAGCCGCAAAAGTCACGCTCCACCAGCGTCACGCGCTGGCCTTTTTGGGCGAGCATCAACGCCGCCGACGCGCCGACAATACCGCCCCCCAGTACGATCACGTCGCTCATGGCTGCACCTGCACGCCAAACGGCAGCGGCTTGATCGGGGCTTGACCACGTAGGCGACCGACGTCCTCAACGCTGCGGCCGCTGCGCTCAGCGACAATCTCCGCTGCCGCCAACCCACACAACCGGCCCTGGCAGCGCCCCATGCCGACGCGGCAGTGGGCCTTGACCCGATTGATCTCCCAGTGACCGGCGTCCACCACCGCGCGGATATCGCCGGCGCTGACTTCTTCGCAGCGACACACGGTCAGATTGTCCGGCGCTTGTGCCGCCCACTTTTCTGGAAAGGGAAACGCGGTCTCCAGGCCCAGGCGAAAGCGCTGGATGCGCGCCAATTGCTGTTCCAGCACGGCGGGCCTGTGCCGATCAATGGCGATGCCGACGTCTTCCAGTAGCGCCAGCGCCGCGCGTTCGCCGGCCATTTGCGCAGCGTCCGCACCCATGATTGCGGCGCCGTCACCTGCCAGGTATACGCCGTTTACGCTGCTGCGCCCGGCGCTATCGCGGGTGGGCAGCCAGGCGCGGTTCAAGGGGTTCCAGGCGAATGCACAACCGAGCAGATCGGCCAGTTGGGTTTCGCTACGCAGGGCATGGGCGAAGGCGACGGCGTCGCAGGCGAGGGTGTGGGCGCCCCAACGAATGCCGCTGACCCGTTGCACACCGTCGATCTGCGCCAGCGTCGCGCCCTGATGCACGGGCACCCCGTGGGCCGTCAGCCAGGCGCGGTAGTACATGCCCTTGGCCAGCGTCGCCGGTTGCCCAAGCAGGGCCGGCAGCGCGCGGCACTGGGCGCTGAACGGGGCGCTGTCGAGCACCGCTACCACCGTCGCGCCGGCCTTGGCGTATTGGTACGCCACCAAATACAACAAAGGCCCGCTGCCACACAGCGCCACCCGCTCACCGATTGCGCAGCCCTGATACTTCAAGGCGATCTGCGCTGCGCCCAGGCTGTAGACACCGGGCAAGGTCCAACCGGGCACCGGCAGGATACGGTCGGTGGCACCGGTGGCGACGATCAGCCGCGAATACTCGACGCTGTCGGCGCGGTTATCCGTGAACAGGTCCAGGCGCTGGTCCTCGGCATTCCACACCAGGGTGCGTGGCCGATAGTCGATCAAGGGGGCCAGCTCATCCAGGGTGCGATGCACGGCCTGGGCCTTGCCCGCTTCGAAGCCATAGAGCTGCTGGGCGGTGCGCTGGAAGCCTTCGGGTTGGCGCCGATAAATCTGCCCGCCGCCGCGCAGACCTTCGTCCACCAGGCAGGCGCGGGTGCCGTAATCGAGCAGGGTGCGCGCCGCGCTGATGCCCGCCGGGCCTGCGCCCACAATCACCACCGGCTTCATGCTGTACGCCCCGGATCGCGGCGAATCGCCTGGCCTTCTTCCAGCAGGGTCGAACAGGCCCGCACGCGCCGGCCGTCCTCCAGCCGCACCCAGCAATCCTGGCAGGCGCCCATCAGGCAAAACCCGGCGCGGCGCTCGGCGCTGAAGTCGCTGCCGCGCAGGTGTTCGCTGCAGGTCAGCACGGCGGTCAGCAGGGTGTCGCCGAGCAAGGCGCTGGCCGGCTGACCGTCGAGGGTAAACGCGACCACAGGGCGCGCGGTGTCGGCCAAGCGTTTGAACAAGCCCATCAATGTTTCCCCACCAGTACGCGGTCCAGGCCGTAGACCCGGTCCAGCAGAATCATGGTCGCTGCCGTCAGCGCGATCACCAGCGCCGACACCGCCGCCATCATCGGATCGATGGATTCGGTGGCGTACACGTACATGCGCACCGGCAGGGTTTGGGTCGCCGGCGAGCTGACGAAAATCGACAAAGTCACTTCATCGAAACTGTTGATAAACGCCAGCAGCCAGCCGCCGGCCACGCCGGGCAGGATCATCGGCAGGGTGATCTGGCGAAACAGCGTAAAGCGGCCGGCCCCCAAGGATTCGGCGGCCTGCTCGGCGCTGCGGTCGATGCCGATGGCCGCCGCCAGCACCAGGCGCAGCACGTACGGGGTGATGATCACGACGTGGGCGAGCATCAGCCAAGTGAAGCTGCCGTTCACCCCCATCAGGGCGAACAGACGCAACATCGCTACCCCCAGCACCAGGTGCGGAATGATGATCGGCGACAGGAACAAGGCGCTGAAAAAGTCGCGCCCCGCAAACGAGTAGCGACTGATCGCCAACGCCGCCGGCACTGCGATCAGCGTGGCCAGGGTCGCGGCGCTGAACGCCAGGATCAGGCTGTTGTAGAACGCCTGGATAAAGTCGGCACGCTCGAACACCGCGCGGAACCAGCGCAGGGAGAAACCCTGGGTCGGCAGACTCAAGGTGTTCTCCGGGGTAAACGCCACCAGGCATACCACCACCAGCGGCGCCATCATGAACAGCACCACCAAGCCATGGAAGCCGAGGGCCAAAGGACCGTTTCTGGACATGTGTCTAAACCCCCAGGGACTTTTTGTAACGGCTTTCGAGCAGGCGGTTCCAGCTCAGCATGATCAGCAGGTTGAGCAGCAACAGCACCACCGCGATGGTCGCGCCCATGGGCCAGTTGAGTTCCGAGAGGTACTGGTCGTACACCACGGTGGCGACCATTTTCAGGCGGCGTCCGCCGAGCAGGCCGGGAATAGCGAACGAGCTGGCGGCCAGGCCGAACACAATCAGGGTGCCGGACAGCACCCCCGGCATCACCTGGGGTAACACGATCTTGCGCATCACCGTGGCCTGGCTGGCGCCGAGGGACAGCGCCGCCTGTTCGGCCGACGGGTCGAGCTTTTGCAGCGAGGTCCACACCGGAATGATCATGAACGGCAGCATCACATGCACCAGCGCGATGATCACCGCGAACGGCGTGTACAACAGCTTCACCGGCCGTCCGCCGAGCACTTGGATCAATTGGTTGACCAGGCCATCGGCCCCCAACAGCAGGCTCCAGCCGAACGCGCGCACCACTACCGATATCAGCAGCGGGGTGAGGATCAGGATCAGAAAGATCGAGCGCCACGGTGTACCCATGCGGCTGAGGATGTAGGCCTCCGGCACGCCGATCACCACGCACAGCAAGGTGACCAACGCGCTGATCCAAAACGTGCGCCAGAAGATCTCGTAGAAATACGCATCGCTGAACAGCGCCAGGTAATGGGCGAGGGTCCACTCATGGGCCTTCACCCCCACTTGGTAGTCGAACACGTTGAACGACAGCACCAGGGTCAGCCCCAACGGCAGGATCAGCAGCCCGGTAAACAGCAGCAGCGCCGGCAGCGACAGCAGATAGCCCCGACTCATGGGCGTACCTCGTCGGCAGCCAGCACCCGCAGCAACTCGGCCGGCCACTCAAGGCCCACCGCTGCGCCGTTGCCCAGCGGTGCGCTGCCATCGTTGGCGCGCACCACGGTGATTTCACCCAGCGAAGTGTGGATGCGGTACAGCCATTGGCTGCCGAAGAAGAAGCGGTCGAGCACCTGGCCTTGCAGGCGCCCGCTGCCGGCGTTGACCAGCTGGATTTTCTCCGGGCGCAGGCTGAGGGTCAGTTCGCCGTCGCCGCTTGCCTGCCGCACTTGCGGCGTGCCGAGGGCGTCGTAATCGCCGGGCAACAGGTTGGCCTTGCCTACGAAGTCAGAAATAAAGCGTGTGCGCGGGTGTTCGTAGAGGGTGTAGGGCGCGTCGATCTGGGTCACGCGGCCGGCCTCCATCACCACCACGCGGTCGCTGATGGACAGCGCTTCGGCCTGGTCGTGGGTGACCATCAGCGTGGTGATGCCCACCGCGCACTGGATGCGGCGGATCTCGAACTGCATCTCTTCGCGCAGGTTGGCGTCGAGGTTGGACAGCGGCTCATCCAGCAGCAGCACCGGCGGTTCGATCACCAAGGCGCGCGCCAGGGCCACGCGTTGGCGCTGGCCGCCGGACAGCTCACGGGGGTAACGCTCGGCGTGGGGAGCCAGGCGCACCAGGTCGAGCACGGTCTTGACCTTGCTGGCGATCTCGGCGGCGGGCACTTTGCGCATCTTCAGGCCGAAGGCGACGTTGTCGCGCACGCTCATGTGCGGGAACAGCGCGTAGCTCTGGAACACCACGCCCAGGCCACGGCTGGCGGGCTTGGCGTGGGTGATGTCGCGCCCATCCAGCAGGATCTGGCCGCTGGTCACCTCGACGAAGCCGGCAATCATTTGCAGGGTAGTGGTCTTGCCACAGCCCGAAGGGCCGAGCAGGGAAACGAACTCGCCTTTTTCCACGGCCAGGTCGGTGGCGACCACGGCGTCGACGGCGCCGTAGCGTTTGCTCAAGGCGTTGAGTTGGAGAAATGCCATGTCTGCGTTCCACCTTTTTCAGTCGCGTCGAAACGCGCTTTTTTTGTTTTGGGCAGATGCGAAAAGCGTATTGCGGGTGCGTTGGCGCTCGATCTTGAGTCGGCTGCCGTGTGTTGTTCGTTTTCGCCCCTGTGGACGCAGATTAGGACGAAGACTAGGATGCGCGAAAGATGGAATTTCACTGAATGAACTACTTTTTTCAGTTTTATTCATTCACCAGAATTAATAGCGAGAAGATGCGGTATGGATTCCACTGAGCGGAATGAAAATCTAAAGGAAGTTGGCGCCGGTGCTGTGTCGCGCGTGTTTGCGTTGTTGCGCGCATTGGGCGAAGTCTGCGAAGGCGGCGAACGGGTAACGCAGCTCGCGCAACAGGTCGGCCTTTCGCAACCCACCACCCACCGCCTGCTACGCAGCCTGATGGAAGAGGGCATGGTGGAGCAGGATGCGCGCAGCAAGCGCTATCGCCTGAGCCTGGAGTTCTTCGCCCTGGCGGCCAATGCGGGCAAGACCGGCAACCTGCGCGACCTGGTGCGACCGAGTCTTTTGCGCCTGAGCGCCTCCTTGGGCGATTCGCTGTTTTTGCTGGCGCGCAGCGGCTTCGATGCGATTTGCCTGGACCGCAGCGAAGGTCCGTACCCGATCCGCACCTTCACCGGCGACATCGGTGGGCGCGTGGCCCTGGGTGTGGGGCAGGGCAGCCTGGCCATCCTGGCCTACTTGCCGGAGGAAGAACGCGAAACCGTGATCCGCTACAACCTGCCCCGGCTCAAGGACTTTCACCTCTACGACGAAGTGCTGCTGCGGTCGGAAGTGGAGAATGTGCGCACCCTGGGCTATGCGGCGCGTAACACCGGGGTGCTGGAAGGCATGGCGGGCCTGGCGGTGCCGATCCTCAATCGCGAGGGGCACGCGGTGGCTGCGTTGAGTGTGGCGACCATCAGTGATCGCTTGGGGCCGAGCCGCTTGCCGATGGTGGTGGAATTGCTCAAGCGCGAAGCCGCAGCCATCGGGCCGAGGATCAATCCCTTTGATCCGACGTTACGCAGGCCGTCGAAGACGTTTGGCGATTGAGCCTGGCCGATCATCCTGTCGATAAAGGACAAACCTCGAGAAGATAGGATCCAATTACGGTATAACCCTCGGACGCTCTAGCTCTCCGAGGCCCGGTTTTTTCATGCAAAGCCCTTTGCAACGTCCGCTGTGGCAGGTCTACCTGATCTTTCTCGCACCGATGGTGCTGTCCAACTTCCTGCAAAGTTTGTCCGGCACCCTCAATGGCATCTATGTCGGGCAAATGCTCGGCACCCAGGCCCTGGCAGCCGTGTCGGGGATGTTCCCGGTGGTGTTCTTTTTCATCGCCCTGGTGATCGGCCTGGGGGCGGGCGCGTCGGTGTTGATCGGCCAGGCGTGGGGCGCTCAGGAAACGGCAATGGTCAAGTCCATCACCGGCGCTACGCTGGCCCTGGGCGCGCTGGTGGGCGTGAGTGCGGCGGTGCTGGGCAGTCTGTTTGCGCGCTCGGCGTTACAGGCCCTTGGCACGCCGCTGGATGTGCTCGACGATGCGGTCGGCTATGCGCGGATGATGATGCTGATCATGCCGTTACTGCTGGTGTTCATCCTCTACACCCAACTGTTGCGCGGCGTCAGTGACACCATTTCACCCTTGCTGGCGCTGATGGTTTCGACCCTGGTGGGCCTGCTGCTGACTCCCGCGTTGATTGGCGGCTGGATCGGCCTGCCACCCCTGGGCATCCAGAGCGCGGTGTACGCCGGTCTGGTGGGCAACGGGGCGGCGATGCTGTTTTTGATCCTGCGCCTGCGCCGCAAACAGCATGTGATGGCGCCGGATCGCGAGTTACTTGCGGCTTTACGCCTGGACCGCGCGATTCTCGGCAAAGTGCTGCGTATCGGCTTGCCCACCGGCCTGCAAATGGTGGTGTTGTCGCTGTCGGAATTGGTCATCCTGGCGCTGGTCAACGGCCACGGCTCCCAAGCCACTGCGGCTTATGGCGCGGTGACGCAGATCGTCAACTACGTACAGTTCCCGGCCTTGTCGATAGCCATCACGGCCTCGATCCTCGGCGCCCAGGCAATCGGCGCCGGGCGCCTGGAGCGCATCGGCCCGATCCTGCGCACCGGCCTGCTGATCAACACCTGCCTGACCGGCGGTCTGATTGTGCTCGGCTATGCACTGTCGCACTGGTTGCTGGGGCTGTTCATCACTGAGGCGCAGGCGCGGGTCAACGCTGAACACCTGTTGCACATCATGTTGTGGAGCATCCTGGTGTTCGGCTTTCAGGCTGTGGTGGGGGGCATCATGCGCGCCAGTGGCGTGGTGCTGATGCCGGTAGCGATTTCGATTTTCTGCGTGCTGTGCGTCGAGTTGCCGATGGCCTACCTGTTCAATGCGCATTTCGGTCTGGAAGGGGTGTGGATGGCGTTCCCGGTCACCTACCTGGCGATGCTCGGGCTGCAGACCGCGTATTACCGGTTGGTATGGCGGCATAAGCAGATCAAACGGTTGGTGTGATGGAAAAAATGCGCACATTCAGCACAGAAGGCGTCTGAGTCATGGCAAACCCTTACGCGGATTTATTCCAGGTTCCCGGCGCCCGCGCCTTTGTGCTGGCGGGCATGCTTGCGCGCATGCCGGTGTCGATGACCGGTATCGGCCTGATCACCATGCTCTCGCAAGTGCAGGGTGGCTATGGCCTGGCGGGCTCGGTGGCGGCGGTGTTTGCCCTGGCCACGGCGTTCTGTGCGCCGCAGGTCTCGCGCCTGGTGGATCGCTACGGGCAGGGCCGAGTGCTACCGATCGCCGCGTTGATTGGCGGCGGCGCGTTATTACTGTTGTTGTTATGCACGCGTCTGCAGGCGCCGACCTGGACGCTGTTTGTATTTGCCGCGCTGTGCGGCTGCATGCCGAACATGTCAGCCATGGTGCGAGCACGCTGGACCGAGGTGTATCGCGGCCAACCCCGATTGCGCACGGCGTTTGCTCTGGAGTCGGTGCTCGATGAGGTGTGCTTTATCATTGGCCCGCCGATTTCGGTCGGGCTGAGCGTCGTAGTGTTTCCCGAGGCCGGGCCGTTAGCGGCGGCGCTGCTGCTGGCCGTAGGTGTCACCACCTTCGTGTTGCAGCGCGAGACCGAACCGCCGGTGCATGCGTATCAGGATCATCACGGCCGCTGGCTGATCGCGTCGCCCTCGGTGCTGATCCTGATGATCCTGCTGCTGGCCATGGGCGTGATCGTCGGCGTGGTGGATGTGGTCAGCGTGGCGTTCGCCCAGCAGCAGGGCCAGCCGGCGGCGGCGAGCATTGTGCTGTCGGTGTATGCCATCGGCTCGTGCCTGGCCGGGCTGGGCTTCGGCGCCCTCAAACTCAAGGCGTCCTTGCCACGGCAGTTCCTCACTTGCGGGGTGGCGACGGCGCTGACCACCGTGCCGTTGCTGTGGGCAAGCAATATCCCTGGCCTAGCCGTGGCGATTTTTATCTCCGGGCTGTTTTTCGCGCCAACGCTGATCGTCTCCATGGCCCTGGTGGAGCGCCTCGTCCCGCCCAGCCGCCTGACCGAAGGCATGACCTGGCTGATCACCGGCCTGAGCATCGGGGTAGCCATTGGCGCCGCGAGTTCCGGCTGGATGATCGACCACTTCGGTGCCGCCAGCGGGTTCTGGGTGGCGCTGGCCGCGGGGGGCGTGGTGCTGGGGGCGGCATTACTGGGGTATCGGCGGTTGGGGTAGTTTGCTATGCGCTGGGGTGAAGTTCTGCGAAGTGATGTTGCAGGAATTCATTCAGCGCCTGACGCGTCAGGTCATTGAGCGTGACTTTCTTGCGGGTCGCCGCCAGCGCCGCAGCCAAATGCAGGTCATGTCCAACCCGCACATTGAAAGAGCCCTTGCATGGCTTTTCCGGGGTTTGACCAAGGTTCTGGCACGTCACGAGATAGTCGTCCACGGCCGCCTGAAAAGCGGCATCCAAATCAGCGACGGTTTTTCCTTCGTAGCTGATCAGCGCCTTGATGAACAAGATCTTGCCGAACAGGCAGTTGTCTTCAAGGCTGGCCTCGATAGAGCCGATGTAGCCTTTGTGTTTGAGTTGGTTGTTCACTGAATCAGTTCTCCTGATTTCAATTGTTCGATGATCTGACGTCGAATGTAGTGCTTCAGTTCGTTGCCAGGGTGAGGCTTGTGCAGCGTGATCATGGCAGTGGGGTCGCCACTGTCGAACTTGACGCGGCTTCCAGCCCCTTCGATCTGTGTGTAGCCCAGGCGACGCAGCAGCGTGACGAGTTCGGGCCATGTAAATGCCATTTGCTCATTGAGCAGTTTGGCCAGCAGCTTTTCATTTTTGGACACGGCGTTCCTTGCGTGTAACTAAATGTAGTTGCAGAGAGTGGTTTGCGTCAATGCTAGCTCGGTTACGTGCAGCTTTCCCGTCACAGGTGTAACCCTTGATGACGCTCGGTTTCGCGCCTGCATCCCCTCGCTAATTTTTCCTTTCGCGATTCGTTTTATAGGGACGACGTGCCTTTGTGCTTCCTGCCTATTGCTCCGGATCCCAAGAAATGAATGCTGAAGACTCCTTGAAACTTGCTCGCCGGTTTATCGGGTTGCCCCTGGAAAAACGCCAGCGGTTCTTGCAGGCCTTACAGACAGAAGGCGTGGAGTTTTCGCGGTTTCCGATTCCGGCTGGGGTGCAGGCGGAGGATCGCCAAGCGTTGTCCTATGCGCAGCAGCGCATGTGGTTTCTTTGGCAATTGGATCCGACCAGTGGCGCCTATAACTTGCCGGGCGCGGTGCGGCTCAAAGGCACGCTGAGCTTGCGGGCTATGGAGCAGGCGTTCGCCAGTCTGGTCGAGCGCCACGAAACCCTGCGCACGGTGTTTCAGCGCCAGGCTGATGAACGCTTGTCACAGGTGGCCATTGAGCCATCGGTGGTGGTGGAGCAGCTCGACCTGAGCGACCTGCCGCCGGCCGAGCGGGAGCTGGCGGTGAGCGACGCGGCGGTGCGCCAGTCGCTGTTGCCGTTCGATCTGGAGCATGGTCCGCTGCTGCGCGTGCAACTGCTCAAACTCGCCGAGCAGGAGCATGTGCTGCTGCTGACCCTGCACCATATCGTCTCCGACGGTTGGTCGATGAATGTGCTGATCGACGAATTCATCCGCTGCTACGACGCCTACGAACGCAACGAAACACCCCGACTGCCGCCGCTGCCGATCCAATACAGCGACTACGCCCTGTGGCAGCGCCGCTGGCTGGAAGCGGGGGAGCAGGCGCGGCAACTGGATTACTGGCAGGCGCGCCTGGGGGATGAGCACCCAGTGCTGGAACTGCCCACCGACCGCCCGCGCCCGGCCATGCCCAGCTACCAGGGCACTCGCCATCACTTCGCGATTGACGCGGACCTTGCCGCGCAATTGCGCAGTTGTGCGCAGCGCCACAATGTCACTCTGTTCATGCTGTTGCTGGGTGCATTCAACGTGCTACTGCATCGCTATACCGGCCAGGGTGATATCCGCGTCGGCGTGCCGATCGCCAACCGCAACCGCACGGAAGTCGAGGGGCTGATTGGCTTCTTCGTCAACACTCAGGTGCTGCGCACTGAACTGACCGGGCAAACCCGCGTCGCCGAACTGCTGCAAGCCATCAAGGAACATGCCCTCGGCGCCCAGGCCCATCAGGAATTGCCCTTCGAGCGCCTGGTGGAAGCGCTGCACGTCGAACGCAGCCTGAGCCATACGCCGCTGTTCCAGGTGATGTACAACCACCAACCGGTGGTGGCCGATATCGCCTCGGTCAGCACCGCCTCGGGCCTGGAGCTGGCCCTGGTGGAGTGGCAAGGCCGTACTACCCAGTTCGACCTGACCCTGGATACCTACGAAAAATCCGGCACCCTGCACGCTGCGCTGACCTACGCCAACGACCTGTTCGACGCGCCGTCCATCGAGCGTATGGCCCGCCACTGGATCAGCCTGCTGCACGCCATGGTGGGCGATGGCGAGCAGCGTATCGGCGAGTTGCCGATGCTGGACGCCGACGAACTTCAACGCGTGACCCACACCTGGAACCAGACCGCGCAAACCTATCCCACTGAGCGCGGCATCCACCACCTGATCGGAGACCAGGTACGCGCCACCCCAGATGCCACGGCCTTGCAGTTCGGCGATACCACCCTGAGCTATGCCCAGCTCGATACCCGCGCCAACCGTTTGGCCCATGCGTTGATCGAGCAGGGCGTTGGCCCGGATAGGTTGGTCGGGATCTGCGCCGAGCGTTCGGTGGAGATGGTCATCGGCCTGCTGGCGATTCTCAAGGCGGGCGGCGCCTATGTGCCGCTCGACCCCGAATACCCCCGGGAGCGCCTGGCCTACATGCTTGAAGACAGCGGCGTCCAACTGCTGCTTACCCAGCAGAGCCTGCTGCCGTCGTTGCCCACTGCGGGTATCCGGGTGATTGCCCTCGATCAGCCTGGCGATTGGCTGGAGGGCTACAGCAGCGCATCGCCCGAAGTGACCGTGCACGCGCTGAACCTGGCCTACGTGATCTATACCTCCGGCTCCACCGGCAAACCCAAGGGGGCCGGTAACAGCCATCGCGCGTTGGTCAACCGGCTGTGCTGGATGCAGCAAGCCTATGGCTTGGGCGTGCGCGACGCGGTGTTGCAGAAGACGCCATTCAGCTTTGACGTGTCGGTCTGGGAGTTCTTCTGGCCGCTGATGACCGGCGCGCGCCTGGTGGTTGCGGCCCCCGGCGAACACCGTGAACCGGCGCGCCTGATCGAGAGCATCGGACGCCATGCCATCACCACCGTGCACTTCGTGCCGTCGATGCTGCAAGCGTTTATCCACGAGCCGGGCGTGCAGGGTTGCGCGAGCCTCAAGCGCATCGTGTGCAGCGGCGAAGCCTTGCCGCTGGAGGCGCAGCAGCAGGTGTTCGCCAAGTTGCCGAATGCCGGCCTGTACAACCTTTACGGCCCGACCGAAGCCGCCATCGACGTGACCCACTGGACCTGCATCGACGAAGGCGCCGACTGTGTACCCATCGGCCGTCCTATCGCCAACCTCGGCACCTACGTGCTCGACGCCCAGCTCAACCCGCTGCCCGCCGGGGTATCTGGCGAGCTGTACCTGGGCGGCGCCGGCCTGGCACGCAGTTACCATCGGCGTGGCGCGCTGACCGCCGAGCGCTTCGTGCCCAGCCCGTTCGCCGCGGGGGCGCGTCTGTACCGGACCGGCGACCGTGTGCGCCAGCGTGCCGATGGGGTGATCGAATACCTCGGACGCCTCGATCATCAGGTCAAGCTACGGGGTCTGCGTATCGAGCTGGGGGAAATCGAAACACGTCTGTTGCAGCACCCGTCAGTGCGCGAAGCCGTGGTGCTGGTGCAGGGCGGCAAGCAATTGGTGGCCTATCTGGTGCCGCAGGGTGACGCGCCGGACGACCTCAAGGGCTGGCTGCTCAACAGCCTGCCGGAATACATGGTGCCGACCCATTGGGTGCACCTGGCCAAACTGCCGGTGACCGCCAATGGCAAGCTCGACCGTAAAGCCTTGCCGCTGCCGGACGCCGCGCCACAGCAGGCTTACAGCGCCCCTCAGAATCCCATGCAACAGGCGCTGGCGGCGATCTGGAGTGATGTGCTTGGCGTATCCCAGGTCGGCCTGGACGACAACTTTTTCGAACTGGGCGGCGATTCGATCATCTCCATTCAGGTGGTCAGCCGCGCGCGTCAGGCCGGTATCCGCCTCAGCCCGCGGGACCTGTTCCAGTACCAGAGCGTGCGCGGCCTGGCGCAGATCGCGAGCTTTGAGCAACTGGCGGTGATCGACCAAGGCCCTGTCAGCGGCGACGTGATCCTGACCCCAGTGCAGGCCAGCTTCTTCGAGCAGGCGATCCCGGCGCGTCAGCACTGGAACCAATCGCTGCTGCTGACCCCGCGCGAAGCCTTGGTACCGGCACGCCTGGAAGCGGCCCTGACCCGGTTGATCAACCATCACGACGCCCTGCGCCTGCGCTTCGTCGAGCGGGACGGCCAATGGCAGCAACAGCACGCCGCGCCTATCACTGAGGCAGCATTGTGGCAAACCCAGGTCGCCGACGATAACGAGCTGGCCGCACTGTGCGATGAGGCCCAGCGCAGCCTGGACCTGGCACGCGGCCCGTTGCTGCGCGCCGTGCTGCTGACAATGACCGATGGCACGCAGCAGTTGCTGCTGGTAATCCATCACCTGGTGGTCGACGGCGTGTCCTGGCGCGTACTGCTGGACGATCTGCAACAGGCTTATCGCCACGCCGCATTGCCAGCCAAAACCAGCGCCTACCAACAATGGGCGCAACAGTTGCAGGCCCATGCACTGACCCTTGATGCCCAACTGCCGTACTGGCAGGCGCAGTCCATGGCGACGGAGCTGCCCTGCGACAACCCTCACGGCGGCCTGCAAAACCGCCTGGGCCGCACCCTTGAAATCCGCCTCGACACCGAGCACACCCGCCAGCTCTTGCAGGATGCTCCAGCGGCTTATCGCACCCAGGTCAACGACCTGCTGCTGACCGCCCTGGCGCGCGTCATCAGCCGTTGGAGCCAGCAACCTGCGGCGTTGATCCAACTGGAAGGCCATGGCCGGGAAGACCTGTTCGACAGCCTCGACCTGAGCCGCACCGTCGGTTGGTTCACCAGCCTGTTCCCGCTGCGCTTGCAGGCCAACGGCGAGTTGTCGAGCGCGATCAAGGCGGTCAAGGAACAGCTGCGCGCCGTGCCGCACAAAGGCATCGGCTATGGCCTGCTGCGCTACCTCGGCACCCCGGACGCGCGTGCAAGCCTGGCGAGCCAGGCCGCGCCGCGCATTACCTTCAACTACCTGGGCCAATTCGACCGCCAGTTCGACGAGGCGGCGCTATTCGTCCCGTCGCCACAGGGCAGCGGCCAGGCCCAGGACCCCGAGGCGCCGTTGGCCAACTGGCTGACAGTGGAAGGGCAGGTGTATGGCGGCGAGCTGGCGTTGCGTTGGGGCTTTAGCAGCGAGATGTTCGACGAGACGACCGTCCAGCGTCTGGCCGACGACTATGCCGCCGAACTCAAGGCCGTGATCGAGCTGTGCTGTGCCACACCGGCGGGGCAGGTCACGCCGTCGGATTTCCCCCTGGCGCGCCTGAGCCAGGCGCAATTGGACGGGTTGCCTGTGGCGGGGCCGCAGATTGCCGATCTCTACCCGCTGTCGCCGATGCAGCAGGGCATGCTGTTCCACAGCTTGTACGAACCCGAGGCCCAGGCCTATATCAACCAACTGCGCCTGGATATCGAAGGCCTGGACCTGCTGGCGTTCGGGCGTGCCTGGCAGGCCGCCCTGGACCGCCATGACATCCTGCGCAGCAGCTTTCATTGGCTGGGCCTGCACAGCGCCCATCAACTGATCCAGCGCCATGTCGATTTGCAGTTGCAGGTGATCGAAGACACGGGCGCCGATCTGGATGCACTGGCCGAAGCCGAGCGCGACAAGGGCTTTGCCCTCGACGCGGCGCCGCTGTTTCGCCTGATGCTGGTGCGCGGCGCCGGCCACGGGTGGCACCTGATATTCACCAGTCACCACATCCTGATGGATGGCTGGAGTAACGCCCAATTGCTTGCCGAAGTGATCGCTCACTACGCCGGCCATGCCGTCCCTGCGCCGGCAGGGCAGTTCCGCGATTATCTCGGCTGGTTGCAGCAACAGCCTTCTGGCGAGGCATTCTGGAAAGCCGCATTGGCACCGCTGGAAGCGCCGACCCAACTCGCCGACACGCTGCGCACACCGGTCAACGGCACCGGCATGGCCGATTACCCCATGGTGCTGGACGCCGACTTCACCCGCGCCCTCGGTGAATTTGCCCGCGCACGTAAAGTCACCCTTAACACCGTGCTGCAAGGCGCCTGGGCCTTGCTGTTGCAGCGTTACACCGGCCAAGTCTGCGTGGCGTTCGGTGCCACGGTGGCCGGGCGTTCGGCACCGTTGCCGGGGATCGAGCAGCAGTTGGGCCTGTTTATCAATACCTTGCCCATCGTCAGCGCGGCGTCGCCTTCGCAGTCGGCCGCCGATTGGCTCAGCGCGTTGCAAACCCTCAACCTGAGCCTGCGCGATCACGAACACGTGCCGCTCTATGACATTCAAGGCTGGGCCGGCCAACAGGGCGCGCTGTTCGATACCTTGCTGGTATTCGAAAACTTCCCGGTGGCCGAAGCCCTCAAACAGGGCGCGCCCGCCGGGCTGACGTTCGGACCGTTGCACAACCACGAACGCACCCATTACCCGCTGACCCTGGGCATAGAGCTAGGCGCGAGCCTGCGCCTGGAATTCAGCTACGACCGTGCACGTTTCAGTGCCGAGCAGGTCGGCCGACTGGGCGCCAACCTGCGGCATCTGCTGGTGCAACTGCTCACCGATGCCCAGGCGCCGTTGGGCAGCCTGCAGCTGCTGGGGCCCGACACCCGGCGCGAACTGCTCGCCCGCAGTCAATCAGCTGCCGCCGCCCAGAGCCGCGCGCGCGTGCATGAACGCATCGCCGCTCAGGCCGCCAGCACCCCCGACGCACTGGCCGTGCATGCGGCTAACGGACAGTTGAGCTACGCACAGCTCAACGCGCGAGCCAACCGTCTGGCTCATCGTCTGCTGGAGCTTGGCGTTGCTCCCGGCCAGCGCGTGGGCCTGGCGTGTCGCCGTGGTCCGCAGTTGATCGTCAGCCTGTTGGCCGTGCTCAAGAGCGGCGCGGCCTATGTACCGCTGGACCCCAAATACCCAGCCGAGCGCTTGGCCTACATGCTGGCCGACAGTCGCTTGAACCTGCTGCTCAGTGAAACCGGGCTGCTTGCCGACCTGCCGTTGCCCGAGGCCCTGACCCGCTTGGACTTCAGTGCCGAGGGGGCGGAGCTGGCGGGCTACTCGGCGCTCAATCCGCCCAACCATGCCGCCGCTGCCGACCTGGCCTACGTGATCTACACCTCAGGTTCCACCGGCCAGCCCAAGGGCGTGGCCATCGACCATGCCGCTCTCGGCCAGTTCTGCGACAGCGCCGCTCGCTATAGCCAATTGCGTAGCGATGACCGTGTGCTGCAGTTCGCCACGTTCAGCTTCGACGGCTTTGTCGAGCAGTGTTACCCACCACTGTGCATGGGCGCGGCGCTGATCATGCGCGGTGACGAGCTGTGGGACGCCGGGCAACTGGCACGGGAAATCGTCGAGCAGGGCGTGACCCTGGCCGACCTGCCAGCGGCCTACTGGTACCTGCTGGCCAAGGAGTGCGCCGTGGATGGCCGAACGCTGGGCAACCTGCGCCAGGTGCATGTGGGGGGCGAGGCGATGTCGGTGGAAGGGCTGCGCGCCTGGCACGCCGCTGGGCTGGGCGCTGTGCGCCTGGTCAACACCTACGGGCCGACCGAGGCCACCGTGGTGTCCAGCGTGCACACCTGCCAACTGGCGGATGCCAGCGAAGCGTTTGGCGTACCGATTGGCCGCGCCATCGAAGGCCGTGGGCTGTATGTGCTCGACAGTGCCTTCGACCTGCTGGACAGCGAAGGCGTCGGCGAGCTGTGCATCGGCGCCGAAGCCGGCCTGGCCCAGGGGTACTTCGACCGCCCGGCGCTGACCGCTGAACGCTTCCTGCCCGACCCGTTTTCCAGCACGCCGGGTGCGCGGCTCTACCGCAGTGGCGACCTGGCCCGCTACAACGCGGCGGGCGCCCTGGAGTATGTGGGGCGTATCGACCATCAAGTCAAAGTGCGTGGTTTCCGTATCGAAATGGGCGAGATCGAAGCCCATCTGCAAGGCTTGCCGCAGGTACGTGAGGCGGCCGTGATCGCCCAGCCGAGCGCGACCGGTGCGCAACTGGTGGCCTACGTCGTACCGGCCCTGGAGCAGCCGCTGAATACCCAGGCCCTGGCGGCGACCTTGCAGCGCTCCCTGCCGGACTACATGGTGCCCGCGCACTGGGTGGTGCTCGATGCGCTGCCCTTGAACCCCAGCGGCAAACTCGACCGCCGCGCGCTGCCGGCCCCGGACCTGAGCCAATCGCCCCAAGCCTACCGTGCCGCCCAAACCCCGCTGCAACAGCAACTGGCGGCCATTTGGCAGGCGGTTTTGCAGGTCGAGTCGGTTGGGCTGGATGACCACTTTTTCGAACGCGGCGGCCACTCCTTGCTGGCCACCCAGGTGATCTCTCGGGTGCGCCACGACCTCAAGCGGGAAGTCCCGTTGCGCGTCTTGTTCGAACAGCCGACGCTGGAAGCGTTTGCCGTGGCGTGCGCGGACGTGCAGGCCGACACCGCGCCGCCGATGGTCAGCGTGTCTCGCGAGCAGCCGCTGGCACTGTCCTATGCCCAGGAGCGCCAATGGTTTCTGTGGCAACTGGACCCGACCAGTGCGGCGTATCACATGCCCAGTGCATTGCGTCTGCGGGGGCCGTTGAATGTCGATGCGCTGCAACAGGCCCTGGATGCCCTGGTCGCTCGCCACGAAAGCTTGCGCACCCATCTGCTCCAGGAAGCCGAGCGCACTGTGCAGGTGGTCAGCCCGCAGGTACACCTTGCCATGGCCGTGCTCGACACCGATGAAGCGCACCTTGAAGCCACACTGCAAGCCTGTATCGCGCAACCTTTCGACCTGCGTGCGGGGCCGCTGATGCGGGTCAACCTGTTACGCCTGGCCGAAGATGAGCATGTGCTGGTGCTGGTACAGCACCACATCATTTCCGATGGCTGGTCGATGCAGGTGATGGTCGACGAGCTGGTGCAGCTCTATGGCGCTTGCAGTCAGGGCCAGCGCCTGCAATTGCCGGCGCTGCCGATTCAATATGCCGATTACGCGGTGTGGCAACGCCAGTGGATGGAGGCGGGCGAGAAGGCGCGTCAACTGAGCTACTGGCGCGAGCTGCTGGGCGGTGAGCAACCTGTGCTGGAGCTGCCGTTCGATTATCAGCGCCCGGCGGTACCGAGCCATCGTGGCGCGCGTTTGTCCATTGACCTGTCGAGCCCGTTGCTCGACGACCTCAGGGCCCTGGCTCAGCGTGAAGGGGTGACCCTGTTTATGCTGTTGCTGGCGTCTTATCAGGCGCTGCTGCACCGCTACAGCGGCCAACAGGACATTCGCGTTGGCGTGCCGATTGCCAACCGCAACCGGGTGGAAACCGAGCGTCTGATTGGCTTCTTCGTCAATACCCAGGTACTCAAAGCCGAGATCGATGGTCACGTCAGCGTGCGCCAATTGTTGGCCCAGGTGAAAGAGCGTGCCCTGGAAGCCCAGGCCCATCAGGACCTGCCCTTCGAGCAATTGGTCGAGGCCCTCCAGCCCGAGCGCAGCCTGAGCTTGAGCCCATTGTTCCAAGTGGCGTTCAACCACCATATCAGCCAGTCCGGCCAGCATCTGCAGCGTCTGGCGCATTTGGACATGATCCCGGTGACGTGGGGCGACACCAATGCGCATTTCGATCTGGTGTTGGATATCGATGAGTCCCAGGAGCGGCTCAACGCTTCGTTGAGCTACGCCACCGACCTGTTTACCGCCGCCACCATCGAACGTATGGGCCGCCACTGGCATAACCTGTTGCAGGCAATGGTGGCCGACCCGCAGCAGAGCATCGGCCAGTTGAAATTGCTGGATGACGCGGAGCAACAGCACATTCTGCACCTGTGGGACCGCAGCGATGCCGGCTTCTCGGCCCAGCGCCTGGTGCACGAGTTGTTCGCCGACCGCGCCCAGGAAACCCCCGACGCCGTGGCGGTGAAGTTCGACACCCAAACCCTGACCTACGGCGAGCTGGACCGCCAGGCCAACCGCCTGGCCCATGCGTTGATTGCCCGTGGGGTTGGCGCGGAAGTGCGGGTGGCTATCGCCATGCCGCGCAGTGCCGAGATCATGGTGGCGTTCCTGGCGGTCATGAAGGCTGGTGGCGTGTATGTGCCGCTGGATATCGAATATCCGCGTGATCGGCTGCTGTATATGTTGGAGGACAGCTGCGCTCAGTTGCTGCTGACGCATTCGGCGGTGCAGCCGCGCTTGCCGATCCCGGATGGCCTGCATGTCCTTGCAATTGATCACACACCGCTCTGGTCCGACCACCGCGACACCGCCCCCAACGTCGCACTGGACGGCGACAACCTCGCCTACGTGATCTACACCTCCGGCTCCACCGGCATGCCCAAAGGCGTGGCGGTGGCCCACGGCCCGTTGGTGGCGCATATCATCGCCACCGGCGAGCGCTACGAAACCGGCCCGACCGACTGCGAACTGCACTTTATGTCGTTCGCCTTCGACGGTTCCCACGAAGGCTGGATGCACCCGCTGATCAACGGCGCCAGCGTGCTCATCCGCGACGACAGCCTGTGGCTGCCCGAGTACACCTACGAACAGATGCACCGTCACCACGTGACCATGGCGGTGTTCCCGCCGGTGTACCTGCAACAACTGGCCGAGCATGCCGAGCGCGATGGCAACCCGCCGAATGTGCGCGTGTACTGCTTTGGCGGCGATGCGGTGGCCCAGGCCAGTTACGACCTGGCCTGGCGCGCGCTGAAACCGACGTACCTGTTCAACGGCTATGGCCCGACCGAAACCGTGGTCACGCCATTGCTATGGAAAGCGCGACGCGGCGACCCATGCGGCGCGGTGTACGCGCCGATCGGCACCTTGTTGGGCAACCGCAGCGGCTACGTACTGGACGCGCAGCTCAACCTGCAACCCATCGGCGTGGCCGGTGAGTTGTACCTGGGCGGCGAGGGCGTGGCGCGGGGTTATCTGGAGCGCCCGGCACTGACCGCCGAGCGCTTCGTGCCGGACCCGTTCGGCAAACCTGGCAGCCGCGTGTACCGCAGCGGCGACCTGACCCGTGGGCGTGGGGATGGAGTGGTGGATTATCTCGGGCGTGTGGACCACCAAGTGAAAATCCGTGGTTTCCGTATCGAACTGGGCGAGATCGAAGCGCGCCTGCGCGAGCAGGACAACGTTGGCGAAACCGTGGTGGTGGCCCACGACGGCCCGTCCGGTAAGCAACTGGTGGCCTACGTGGTGCCGGCCCGCGCCACCGACCACGGCGCGCTGCGCGACAGCCTGCGCCGCGCCCTGAAAACCCGCCTGCCGGACTACATGGTGCCTACGCACTTTATGTTCCTGGCGCAGATGCCGCTGACCCCCAACGGCAAGCTCGACCGCAAGGGCCTGCCGGCGCCGGACGCGAGCCTGATGCAACAGACTTACGTGGCTCCTGAAGCCGAACTGGAACAACAGATCGCCGCGATCTGGGCCGAGGTGTTGCACCTGCCCCAGGTGGGCCTGAACGACAACTTCTTCGAGGTGGGTGGGCATTCGCTGCTGGCGATCCAGATCACCTCGCGGGTCCAGGCCGAACTGGGCCTGGACGTGCCGCTGGTGGAAGTGTTCCAGACCGAAACCCTGCGCGCCTATGTGCAGGCCGCAGCCACCTTCCGTGCCGGCAGCGCGGAAGACTTTGATGATCTTCGTGACTTTTTGAGCGAACTAGAGGCGATTTGAAGCATGCTTACCAACCCTAATATCGATCTGGTTTCGCGCTTTCTTCGCCTGCCTCTGGAACAGCGCCAGCAGTTTTACCAGCGCCTGCAAAGCCGAGGCATGAGTTTCGCGCAATTGCCCATTGCCTCGGTTCGCGAGGCCGACCAACACCTGCCGCTGTCCTACGCCCAGGAGCGCCAGTGGTTTCTGTGGCAGTTGGACCCGGACAGTGCGGCCTATCACGTGCCCGGTGCCCTGCGTCTGTGCGGGATGCTGGACAAGGCCGCCCTGCGGCGCAGCTTTGCCAGCCTGGCAGCACGACATGAAAGCCTGCGCACCCGCCTGCACCTGGACGACGAATCGCGCACCCAACAAGTGTTACCCCATACCGACATCCAGATCCTTGAAGACCGTACCGACGAGGCGCAGCTCAAGGCCCGGGTCGAGGCCGAGATCGCCCGTCCGTTCGATTTGCGCCAAGGCCCGCTGTTGCGGGTAACCCTGTTGGAACTCAATGCACAGGAGCATGTGCTGGTGCTGGTGCAGCACCATATTGTGTCCGATGGTTGGTCTATGGGCGTGATGGTGCAGGAACTGATGCAGCTATACGCCTCGTACAGCCAGGGTCAGGACTGCACCTTGACGCCGCTGCCGATCCAGTACGGCGACTATGCGTTGTGGCAACGCCGCTGGATGGAGGCGGGCGAGAAAACGCGCCAATTGGACTATTGGCGTCAACTGCTGGGCGGTACACAGCCGGTGCTGGCGCTGCCCCTCGATCGTCCGCGCCCGGCGCAACAGCGCTTTCTCGGTGCCCGTCAGGACATCCAGCTTGACCCTGGGCTGGTGACCGGTTTGAAGGCCCTGGCCCAACGCGAAGGCGTGACCCTGTTCATGCTGTTGCTGGCATCGTTCCAGCTGTTTTTGTACCGCTACAGCGGGCAGCGCGATATCCGTGTCGGCGTGCCGATTGCCAACCGCAACCGTGTCGAAACCGAGGCGCTGATCGGTTTCTTCGTCAACACCCAAGTGCTCAAGGCCGACCTTGATGCTGCCATGAGCTTCGCCGAACTGCTCCAGCACACCAAACGTCGTGCGCTGGAAGCCCAGGCCCATCAGGATTTACCCTTCGAGCAGCTGGTGGAGGCCTTGCAGCCTGAGCGCAGTCTTAGCCATAACCCGTTGTTCCAAGTGATGTTCAACCATCAGGCGCAGGTGCGGACGGCCATACAACAACTGCCGGGCCTGCGGGTGGTCAGCCTGGAACATGAGACCCGCACCGCGCAATTCGACTTGAGCCTGGACACCCAGGAGACCGAGGACGGCCTCTGGGCGTCGCTGACTTACGCCACGGACTTGTTCGATGCCAGCACCGCCGCGCGCATGCTCCGGCACTGGCTGGGCCTGCTGCGTGGGGCGGTGTCCGACACGACGCGGCCCTTGCAGGACCTGGCCATGCTGGACATGACCGAGCGCCAACAAATACTTAAGCAGTGGAACGCCACCGCCCGCGACTACCCGCAAAACCAGTGGGTGCATCACCTGATCGAAGCCCAGGCCAAACGCCAGCCGCAGGCCACGGCCCTGGTGTTTGCCGAGCAACGTATCGACTACGCCGAGCTCAACCGCCGCGCCAACCGCCTGGCCCATCGCTTGATCGAGGCCGGTGTCGGTCCGGATGTGCGTGTGGGGCTGGCGGTGGAGCGCTCCTTCGACATGGTTATCGGCCTGCTTGCGGTGCTCAAGGCCGGCGGCGCCTATGTGCCGCTGGACCCCGACTACCCACGCGAACGCCTGGCCTACATGCTCGACGACAGCGGCGTGCAACTGCTGCTGACCCAAGCGCCTTTGCTCGGCCAGTTGCCGATTCCGCAAGGCTTGGAAACCCTGATACTGGGCGAGTCGAGTTACGA
>NZ_JAEILC010000136.1:0-30470 GCF_016307435.1 Pseudomonas sp. S4_EA_1b
GGTTGTCCCGGATATAATCACCAAAGTTCCGTCCGGCCACTGCTTGCTTATATGTATCTTTGTGTGCAGTTTTGCAATATCTCCGGAGTGTTTTAAGAATGCGGTAGGGGTGGCTGGTATCAGTAGCTTGGATAGGCCGTAGCAAGATATTGTACTTTTGTCCGCGACATCCATTTCAAGTGAACTAGTTTTGCTTCCCAGAACCGAACTAATACGCTCTTCAAGTTTCGCAAGTCCTTTTGGGTCGAGCTTTGTTATCGAACTGCTAAGTGTAGGCTCTACTGCCCCGGAATCGTCAGGTTTGTGAACGTTATGAAGAATTATTTGTTTGAAGTGCAGGTTTTTAAATAGTTCGCTCATGCTGCATCCTTTTTCATGGCTTTTTCGAAAATACTTTTGGGTATGTTTGGACTTCTTTCTGCAAGACTGTCCAGCTCTTTTCGTATATTTTCAATTTCGACGCTGGTTGGCACGACTCCGGATGCCGCAATTACTTCAAGCTGGCGCCGAGTGGATGCGTATTTCGCGCCTGCATTCAAGTGTGACGTTGCTCTCTCATCGTAGCGGAAGAAAGTTTGCAGCGACGTCAGAAAGGCTGCGACTAGACTTGCAATGCCAATAGCAAATATCAAACTATCATGTGGTGCAGATAGTATGGATGTAAGCCCAGTTGTGGCTGTGAGAGTTATTGTAGATACTCCAAGCTTACGATTTCGGCTAGACAGTATTTCGGCCATGTAGTAGTGCGCAAATTGAGATTCACGCGATCGCTTTAGCCATCGCTGAACTAATTCACTGGTGGAGATTGGCGCAATATATGGTTTCATTTGGAATCCTGTCTATTAGTGCTCCATCTATGATGGCCACCCAGAAATTTTTTATGTTATTTTATTTTGTGCGCTATCGAAGTTCGGTTTCTCAACGAAGCAAGTGCGAGACATACTAAATGCAGTGCCGTTACTACGACGATCTGAACTTGTTATGGGTCGTCTCATTAGGCATCCGTGTCCTTGGGAGAGATAGAAATCTTGCTGTGATCAATCCGGTTCTGGATGATCCCAATCAGGTAATTTTCATTGCGCCTGCGTCGCTACTATTTGCTGACAGTTTTTCCAGCGTATCACCGTCGCCGGGGCTATGGTACTGGCTCAGGGCTACTATCTCAATTGCTACGCTTATTGCGCATTACTCAGTGTGATCAACACCGAATTCTCGATCCGGTTTTATGATCCCCGACAGTCTAATCGTGCCGCCGTAGGCTACTTGCACCCAGGCAGTGGCGAATGCACGCGCAATGCCATTTTCTAAACCTCGCGGTTGCTGTGGATGCGTCTGATTCTGAGTGCGGAAGGCATCAGTAAAACTTCTGCAGCGCCTGGACAACCACGCCCACGATTCGGCAATTCTCGTCGACTGCCTCGATTGGGTAGCTCGGGTTCAGTGGCTTCAGGAACAGTCGACCGCCGTCGCTTACCAGCTTCTTGAATGTCGCTTCATTGCTGTCCGGCAGCTTGGCAACGACCAGCTTACCTGGTGCGACCTCGGCCTCGGTATCTACCAGGATCAGAGTGCCTTCTGTGATGCTCTGGCCGGCTGGCGCCGTCATCGAGTCACCTTTCACCTTCAGCCAAAACGCTGTGCCCTTGGAGTCGTACTCCGAGAACTCGTAGCTGTCCGAGAAGCCGGCCGGGTAGGGCTCAACTGCCTCCGCCCAGGCGCCGGCGGCAACCCAGCTGATTACTGGGTAGCGGAATGATTTGGTGGGCTGCGCGGCGATTGAAATATTCGAGGGGCTTTCGCCAGGCAAAAGCAGCGCCGCCGGATCGATTTTCAGTTCATGGGCAATCTTGGAGATATCGTCAAGGTTTGGCTCCCGAGCATCTTTCTCATAGTTTCCTATGCGCGATTGGGATTTCCACCCGCATGCCTTTGCCAAGGCAGTCTGAGAAAGCCCTGCTTTTTCTCTGTAGTGCGCGATGCGCGATCCGAGTGTCTTCATGGATCGAATTTTAATCACGGAGTGAAATAAATTCCGCCCACTTATTGTGTTTGCCAATAACACGTTATGTGTTTATCCTTGGTTTATTGACCGCAGGAGCAGCGCAATGAACCTCATAGCAGAGTTTCGTGAGGAGGCCGGAATCACCCAGGCAGCCTTGCACCGAAAGCTCAACTGGAAGCAGTCGCGGCTCGCTAACTACGAGTCGGGGGCACGCCCATTGAAGCTTGAAGACGCCCGGAAGATCGTCCAGGCGCTGAATGAATTGGGTGCGAAATGCACTTTGGATCGTGTTTTTCCGCAGCAATCTACTGCGGATATTCGGGCCGCCTAGGCGGCTTCCCTGTCCGCCGTTCCATTGAAGCCAGATTAGAAGAGAGCAGTCCCCATGCAAACGTCCAGTTCCAGACACACCGTACAAACTCGTGATCAGGTGCTGGTCGCACACGCTGCAAACCAGATCGCGCGCACCAGCCTGAGCCAGGACGACTTCGCCCAGGCGCTGAGCCGCGAGCTTCACCTGTCGTGCCCGGAGAAGGCCATCGCCAAAGAGGTGCCGGACTTCGCCGCGCTTACCTTGCAGAACGACGTGTCCGACTTTGTGAAGGCGACCGGCCGCTGGCTCAAGCGTGTACAGCGTTGGCTGAACGGCGATCAGGAAATGCCGTCCTGGTTGGAAGAGTCGTGGGTCAACGTCCTTGAGCCCGAATACCGTGATCACTGCCTAAACGAGCTGGCGAGCCGCCACGGCTTGACCGGTGCCCGCCAGATGACCACCGACCAATGTGCGAACAAAAGCTTCGGTGCGCTAATCCGCGCGCTGGGCGATGTGATCGACACCGGCAGCGAAGTGTTCGACGACCAGGTGATGTGCGAACTGGATCTGCCGCACCTGCCAGCTTTCGCTAAGCAGTGCCGCCAGGTTGAAGCGAAGGCGGGGGAGTTGCGCCGGAAGGCTGAGGCGCTGCTCAACGGTAAGCCAACACTGAAATCCATTGCCTGAATTCCAGGCACAAAAAAGCCGACGGTCGAGGTCGGCTTTTTCTACAGCGGTAAACAACTGGAGCGAATCATGCACCAACACACAGAATCGATCAATAGCCCCAACAATCTCGCGCCACGTTTTTCGCAATCGGAAAACGTGGCGCGCAATTACTCAGTGATTCCGTTCGACTTCGACGGCGCCGCAATCCGGGTCATTACCGACAAGCTTGGTGATCCGTGGTTTGTCGCGCGCGATGTCGCCGACGCCCTTGGCTACTCCAAACCTGAGAACGCGGTGGCCCGCCATTGCAAGGCTGCGACCACTACCCCGAAACAGGGTGGTGGTTTCATGACCATCATCCCTGAGCGAGACCTGTACCGGCTGGTGATGAAGTCCAAGCTGCCGGCCGCCGAGAAGTTCGAAGAGTGGGTGGTCGGGCAGGTGCTGCCGAGCATCCGCAAGACCGGTACCTTTTCTGCCCAGGTCCCCAATAACTCCAAGATCGTCGGCGAGCTTGCCATTTTGGAATGCTTCGACCGCCTGTTGAAGCCTGCCAACTCCAGCAAGATGCTGATGCTGGCCAAGATCGCCGCCAACAACGGGCTGGATGCCAAGTTCCTCCCAGGCTATGCCGTCGATGCTGCCCCAGACGCCGCTGGCGGGTCTTCAATGCCGACCAAGGCCATCACTGGCCTGATCAAAGATCATGCAATTGCCAGCACCGCACGCGCCTTCAACCTCGCGCTCCAAACCCACGGCTTTCTAACTCTGCTCCAGCGCAAAAACTCCAAACAGGAAACCGTCGACTTCTGGTCCGTGACCGAGAAGGGCATGGCCTACGGCAAGAACCTCACCAGTCCTCAATGCCCCCGCGAGACGCAGCCTCATTGGTACGTGGATCGCTTTCTTGAATTGGCCGCAAAGGTCGGGAAGGCTTGATATGAGCATGGGTCTTATGGTCGCCGCGATGAAGCTTCGCGTCGGCAATCCATTGCGCAAGCTTGTGCTGATCAAGCTGGCCGACAACGCCAGCGACGTAGGCGAGTGCTGGCCGTCTTATCAGCACATCGCCGATCAGTGCGAGATCAGCAAGCGCTCTGTCATGAACCACATTACAGCCCTGTGTGACGCGGGATTGCTGCGTAAGGAAATCCGTAAGGGTGGTCCGAAGGGAAACTCGTCGAACGTTTACTTCCTCACTCTCGATGGGGGTGGTGCACCTCCTGCACCAAGGGTAGTGCAGCAGATTCACCAGGGTAGTGCAGAAGGTTCACCCCCTAGTGAATCTCCTGCACCAGGGGGTAGTGCAGCAGCTGCACCCAGAATCAGTAACTCTCTTGAACCAGTCATAGAACCGGTCATTGAACCAGTTACGCCCCAGGCTACCGCCAAGGTCGTGACGGGGCAGGTCGTGCCATTCGTTCCGCAGCAACCACGAGTTGAGATCCCCGCCGACATGCCCGGGCCGAAGGACCAGGCCTGCAAGACGTTCAAAGTCTGGGCCAACTACGCCATGGCCTACCGTAAACGCTACCACGCATGGCCGGTATGGAACGCCAAGGCAGGCAAGCAAATGGCTTTGCTCGTCGACCGCCTCGGCGCCGATGTAGCCCACCACGTCGCAGCCCACTTCTTGAAAACCAGCGACGCCGCCGTTCTGCGCAAGTGCCACAGCCTCAACGAACTGCTGGCCAACGCCGAGAGCTACCACACCCAATGGGTCACTGGGCAGCGCATCAACGGAACAACCGCCCGCCAGATGGAGCGGACCGAGGCAAACCTCTCCGCAGCCGAGCAGGCCGCCCAGATGGTTTTGGCCAAGCGCCAATCAGGTGACCGCAATGAGTACCTCTGAAATGAACGACCAGCAGGTCGCAGGGCTTGCCGCCGCCATCTGCGCAACGGCCGAGGCCATGGGCCAGGAGATGAGCCCCGGGACCGCCGCGATGATGGCCGAAGACCTGTGTGCCTACCCGGTGCCTGTCGTCAAGGCGGCGCTGAAGGCATGTCGCTTCGAGGTGAAGGGCAAGCTGGCAATGGCTGACATCCTGCAACGCGTCCAGTCATCCGACGGGCGCCCGGGCAAGGATGAGGCCTGGGCTATCGCCATGACCACCAACGACGAATTCGAAACCGTGGTGCTGACCGATGAAATCCAACTGGCCCTGGCCGCCGCGAAACCCATCTTGGATGGCGGTGACAAAATCGGCGCGCGCATGGCGTTCATCGACGCCTACCAGCGGTTCGTGAGCCAGGCCCGCGAGGATGCAAAGCCGGTCAACTGGCACGTATCCGTAGGCTTCGACGCCAACCGCCGTATCCAGGCTGTGACCAAGGCGATGGAGCTGAAGCGCATTCCTCGTGAGCACGGCCAGAAGTACCTGGCAGACCTTAGTGTCGAGCCTGTCACCGAAGACGGACGCGCTATCGCAGGTCTGCTCACTGGCAACGTCACCCGGCCAGAGCCGGCGATTCGCCAGAAGCTGGAGCTGGTGAAGAACTCGATGATGGAAATGCGGAAGGCCAGTGCTGAGCGGAAAACCGAAATGCGGATTGATGCGGCAAATGAGTTGGCGGATCGCCGGGCTCTGCTGATCAAGCAGGCCCGAGATTTGGAAGCGAAGAGGGCGGCGCAATGACCAAGTCAGCAAAACCTCGCCCAATGCCCGTATACCTGGTTCTGCGCCGCCTTGTAGATCCCGCCACCGGCAAGGACGTGGCCGCTTTCGTGCCGTCCTCCGACGCAGACCGGTCGATCCTTCGCGAGCGGGATTTCCGGATCAACACGAAGATCCGCGCCGACCTCAAGCAGCCACGCAATCCGCGGTTTAACGGCTTGGTCCACGGCCTGGGCCGGGTACTTAGCCAGAACATCGACCGGTTTTCCGGTAAGCAGTCCCACGACGCGATCAAGGCCCTGCAGGTAGAGTCGGGGGTGTACTGCGACGAGGAGGCATTCGACATTCCTGGCCTCGGCCAACTCACTCGCAAGACGCCTCGCAGCCTTTCCTACGACTCGATGGGGGAGGAGACATTCCAAGACTTCTGGCGCCAATGCTGCGCGTATCTGGTGCTGCATGACTGGCCGACGCTCACCGAAGAGCGACTGACCGAAATGGCAGAGTTTGAAGCATTCAAGGAGGCCGCATGAAACGCACCCCGCTAAATCGCAAAACGCCTCTCACGTCCGGCAGTCCGCGCCGCAAGCGCTGCCCAGAGTGCCGAGTGATGTTCGCGCCTGCCCGCAGCTCGCAGGCGGTGTGCGGTGAGATCAATTGCGCCATTGCGTACGGCAAGTCCGAGAAGGGGCGGGCTATCGCCGGGAAAGCCCTGGCAGAAGTTGGGCGCAGAGAGATCAAGGTACGCAAAGAGGCCCTGAAAAGTCGCGCAGACCACCTCAAGGATGCAGAGAAGGCCGTGCGCGATTACCGCCGCACCTACGAGCTGAGCATCGGGAGCGGTTGCATCAGCTGCGGTGACACTCAGGAATCG
The DNA here is from genome assembly GCF_016307435.1 of Pseudomonas sp. S4_EA_1b. Taxonomy (NCBI): domain Bacteria; kingdom Pseudomonadati; phylum Pseudomonadota; class Gammaproteobacteria; order Pseudomonadales; family Pseudomonadaceae; genus Pseudomonas; species Pseudomonas sp. S4_EA_1b. Next base: position 6,477 of record NZ_JAEILC010000136.1, read on the forward strand.
ATCCTGAGCGCCCAGGGCTGGAAGACCGGCGGTGCATTCGATGCAGGGCACTTCCTCGGCAAGGGCGCTCGCCCGGAACTGAGGCTGGTGCCGAGCAATATCTGGCTCCAGTGCAAAAGCTGTAACGCCGGGTCGTCGAAGTTCGCTCGCAAGGGCGAGACGGTTTCACAGGCATTCCGCACCGGGCTCATCGCTCGGATCGGCCTGGAAGCAGTGGAAGCGCTCGAAGCCGATCACCAGCCGCGCAAGTACACCGTGGAAGAACTCAAGGCGATCACCGCCAAATACCGGGCAAAGACCAGAGAACTGAAAAAGGGGCAGGCAGCATGAAGATCAACTCAGCGCGCCAGGCGTGGCATGACTGCAAGTACAACCCGGCCCCCGGCCAGACCTCTGACGTTGTGCAGCTTGGTGTGGTGGTGCAAAACACGGAGCGCGGGCCCACGGCAAACCACGCGGTGCACGGAGCGCTTGCCGGGCACATCCAGTCCGCAATCGCCAGGCTTCACCCGCAGATCCGTGTATTCGGTGACTTCATGTACGCCGCCGAACAGTGCGACGATATCCGAGAAGCGGCGGAAGAGGTGGTGTTTCTGATGGTGGTCGGCAAGTCGCCAAGGATGACAGCGGCCAAGCGCGAGAAGCTGGAGTTCGTAGTGAAGGGCGTGATGCGCCGGTACCGGCATATGCACCAGGGTGGGCAGTCGTCGAACGAAGACCCGCTGGCCAGCGCAGAGAAGTTTCGGGCGTGGATGTGGCAGGTCTACGAAGTGCGCCTCGAATCGTGCAACTGGGAGAGAGATTGGGGTGGTGTGCTCCAGCTGATTTTCGAGTGCTGCGAGGATCTGGACCGGCGAGCACTCAGCCCTGTGGCAGCGGTAATTTACGAAATGCGCGAGGCCGCATGAGGGCCTATTGCGTTCCCGTGCGGCTCGTGGCATGATTTCACCAATGTTAGAGTTTTGCCTCCGGCAACTGGCTCTGATAATTCACAAAACCCGGCCACTGTGTCGGGTTTTTTGTGCCCGAAAGAAAACACAAAGCCCCGACAAGTTCGGGGCTTTTTGTTGGGATCGAAAAAAGAGAGGGCGACTCCAGAGAGTGCTGTAACACCCTAAGGAGACGCCAGATCGCAGATCTAGCCTGCAAGCCAGCCAAGGCCCTCACTGCTCGCGCGAGCGGGACGGAGCCTAGCAGATAAACAAACGGACTTGCAGATGTTGAAAGAATTCAGATGCGGAAACTGCAAAAGACTTCTCGCCCGTACGGGTGGGTTTACAGAGCTCCAGATCAAGTGTTCCCGATGCGGGACGTTGAACCATGCGAAGGACAAGATCCTCGAGCAATCGCCTTTGAGCGACATGAATGCGGAATTCTCCGCGATTAATCATTCGACCCAATAGGTGAAAAAATGTCCCATAGTGGCTTTCGTATTATCCTCTTTAACAGCGCCAATAACGGCAGCGCTATCCTGCCTCCGCGTAACTGTCTGGTGGCGGGGCAGTATCTCGAGTCTCCAAGCAAGCGTTACAAGCTAATCCTAGAGGCTGACGGGAATCTGCGACTCTACGATAACGGCGTTCCAGTCTGGGTGGCTGATAGCAGCGTTCCCTACACCTACGTAGACAACCGTCCAAATACAGATTTGGTCACTTGCTTCTACATGCAAGGTTCTGCCTTCTTGGTCGACCGTGTAGGTAGTCGCACCTGGTCAACCAAGGGTGACTGGATTAACGGCGCTGCGGATCGCGCTTACCTGCAGGTGCAAGATGATGGCAACGTTGTCGTTGTAGATGGGGTTCCTCAGTGGGCCCGATTTGGCTTCACCCCGACCGCAGTTCCGACACGTGGCGTGTTCTATCCAGACCACGGTACGGGTGATCTCCCGACTTTCTACACTTACTATTGGAATAACGCTTTTTAACTCGACCAAGAGCCTCGGCATTTGCCGGGGCTTTTTCATTTACGGCTCCACCACACCCATTGCTCCGAGCTGGGTGGCTGCTGGAGCCGACTAATTTCAAGCATGCCCCACGGAGTCGAGCGCATGGAGTATCTACAGCGCCTGCTCGACAAGATCGACAGGTTCGAATTGCTGATTGCGGGCCTGATTGGGGCTGTCGTTGCGAGCTGGTGGCACAAGGACGATTTGTCCGACTGGCGCGCTTGGATGGTGTTCTTGATCACCGGGGTTGCCTGCTCGCTGTACCTGACGAGCATGGTAAGCGCGTACCTGAATGTCACTGAGCCCAAGATCGTCGCCGGCATTGGTTTCTTGCTGGGCACGTTCGGCGGTTCCCTCCTGGCAGCAATCAACAGAGCCATCAAAGCCGCTGACCTCTGGGCGCTTATTCGCCAGCGGTTCGGGGGAGGCAATCCACCATGAATCTTGAACTGATCAACTCCGTCGCCTGCGGCCTTATCGCGCTGTGGGCGACCTGGTGTGTACTTAGTGGGAAGGTGCGGGACGGTATTCTCGGAAAGCTGATCTACACCACGATCGCCATCACTGGATTCGTCGTGTCGGTGCGCAGCCAGAACATCTTCTTCGGCCCGACCACTGCCGGCCTGACGTTGCATGTCGCCCTGGCCCTGGCCGGTGCACGCCACATCTTCATGGTCACGTACTGGCAGCGGGTGAAGGTCTGGCTGTGCCGGACGCTGAACTGCGAGCACTGCCTGAACTGTAACAAGGCACCTGGCGGTGTCGAGCACAGAGCCAAGTAATGCGAGGGCCTACCATCCCCCTGGAAACCACTGACGGGCGAGGCTTACCGTCACACGCAAAGCATGCTGACTTTGATCACACTCCAACTGCTGATCTTCGGGCGTTGCGGGTTTGCGCCACCTGAGATTTGCCGTTAAACCTTTGGCGTAAGATCGCTCAAATTCGGTATTCGCTTCTTTGGTAAGGCGCATGGCTTTCGCATAGTCCGCCTCAAGGTCATCAGGCAGCGATTCACAAGCCAGTTTGGCTTGCTGATACCTAACGGCATACATGTAGCCGTCAGTTGGGGCTTCGTCGTAGCTGTAGCGAGAGGGCTCCACAGCCATTGCTGGGCCAGCGATAAGTAAAGCGATGAGATACAGGCGTCCGTGCATGGGTTTGAAGTCTCGAAAAAATCAAATTTGGCGGAGTATACCTGGCTCATCCGCGCCACGTTTTCGAATGCGCCAAATCGTGGCGCGGATTAGAGTTACCTGCTCAGTCAACCTACTTATCCATTCATACGTGCCGCCAGTAAGGCTCGCTCCTTGCTTAGAGGTTTGAGCACCGCGGGTTGCTCTCCGATTTTCATGAACAGGAAATAATGGTCCTGATCATCGTGCAGGATACGGTAGACGTCAGCTGTTCTGTCAGTGCTAGGCGAAGTCAGCTTGTCCACAATCAATGTGTAAGCGCTAACTCCCAGCTTGTCCAAAGCTGTCTGCAGCTCTGCTTCAATCCCTGATCGCCATTTCTTCATGTTGTGTCGATATGCTAGGACTGCAAGCACGATTGCCATTATTGGCATTACGCCGGCCGCGAAGACCGTAAATAACGTATCCATGATCTCTCTTTGTTAAATAAGAAAACTGTTCATGAATACCCGCAAGCTTGAAAGGCGGCAAGAGAGGGTCACGATATGATTCGACCAATGCCGCCACTATCGCTGCTTGAATTGTCCGACTTTGGTCTTCGCGTTACCCCAGCTCCCGAGGTATGGGAATGGCTCCAAGCCGAGATCCTTGCCGACACCGGCATCATTCACAACGAAGACCATGCTCACCTACTGGATGCAGACATCCGGATCATGTGGGCGTCGTCGAGCTTCGAGAAGCAGGGCCGCACTGTCCTGGGCCAAGCCGAGCAGGTAGCGTTCCGCGCCGGCGGTTGGCAGAAAGCCCGGATGGAGCAGCAGATGCGTGACTGGTTCGGCGATGTGCCGGCTTTCATCATCACGCTGGCCGCTGACTACTGCGCCCAGTGCAGCGACCTTGAGTTCTGCGCCTTGATCGAACACGAGCTGTATCACCTGGCTCACGCGACCGACAAGTACGGTCAACCAGCATTCACCCAAGACGGTGCACCGAAGATCAAGCTGCAGGGCCACGACGTCGAAGAGTTCGTCGGGGTTGTCCGCCGCTATGGTGCGAGCCCTGACGTTCAAGCGTTGGTGGATGCTGCAAACAGTCCTGCTGAGGTGGGGAAATTGAATATTGCGAGGGCCTGCGGAACCTGTCTGCTCAAGTCGGCCTGATTCCATGACAGGTATTGACGGATGACAACCATATGGCAGTACTACGAAGCGAGGTCAAAGCCTTCATCGTTCAGGCTCTGGCCTGCTTCGATACGCCGTCCCAGGTGGTAGCAGCGGTCAAGACAGAATTCGGGATTGAGATCACCCGACAGCAATGCGAAACGCACGACCCGACAAAGTTTGCCGGGAAGAAGCTCGGCAAGACCTGGGTGGACCTGTTCCACGCTGCTCGCAAGCGATTCCGTGAAGAGACAATCGATATCCCCATTGCCAATCGCGCGTACCGACTTCGCGGTCTTGGGCGGCTGGCCGAGAAGGCTGAGAGCATGCGCAATCTGGCGCTGACTGCTCAGTTGTATGAGCAGGCCGCCAAAGAAGTGGGCGATGCCTACGTGAATCGCCGCCTTGAACCTGAAAAGCCTTTGGGCTCCCACGCTGACCAGCAGCACGCCGTTGCTGAGTACACCCTGGAGCCTGATGAGAATGTCCCCGCTGCCCCGTACCTATGACCCGCCGGTAAAGCTGACGCCGAAACAGGCGAACATTTATTGCTGGGGCTTCCAGCCTCAGGCGCGTTTCCGCGATGCTGTATGTGGTCGACGGTTCGGCAAGACATTCTTGGGCAAAGCTGAGATGCGCCGCGCAGCTCGCCTGGCTGCTGAGTGGGGCGTGAGCGTCGAGGACGAGATCTGGTACGGCGCGCCTACGTTCAAGCAGGCCAAGCGCGTGTTCTGGCGCCGGCTGAAGCAGGCGATCCCTGAAGCGTGGCGTGCACACCGCCCTAACGAAACTGAATGCTCGATCACGCTCAAGTCTGGCCACGTCATGCGTGTGGTAGGGCTCGACAATTACGACAACTTGCGCGGCTCCGGTCTGTTCTTCGTCTTGGTGGATGAATGGGCGGACTGCCCGTGGGAAGCATGGGAAGAAGTCCTTCGGCCGATGCTCTCGACCTGCCAATACTCGATACCGGGCATCGGCATGCGAAAAGGTGGTCACGCGCTGCGCATCGGCACGCCGAAGGGCTTCAACCATTGCTACGACACGTTCCTTGATGGCCGGCCAGGCCATGAGCCCGATCACAAGAGTTGGCTCTACACCTCACTCGACGGCGGCAACGTCCCGGCTGAAGAACTGGAAGCTGCCCGCCGCAAGATGGACCCTCGGACCTTCCGGCAAGAATACGAGGCCAGCTTCGAGAACTACCAGGGCGTCGTCTACTACACGTTCAATCGTGAGGTGAACCGAACCAGCGAGACGATCAAGCGCGGCGAGGCGCTGCACGTCGGCATGGACTTCAACGTCATGAAGATGGCCGCCGTCGTTCATGTCATCCGTGACGATCTGCCATTGGCCCTCAGCGAGTTCTCCGAGGTGCGTGACACACCGGAGATGATCGAGAAGATCAAGCTTCGCTTCCCTGATCACAGCATTGCGATCTACCCAGACGCCAGCGGCCAGAACACAAGCAGCAAGAGCGCGAGCGAGTCTGATCTATCACTGCTCAGGAAGGCTGGTTTCACCGTAGTGGTGGATTCGACCAACCCCGCGGTTAAAGACAGGGTCAACGCCATGTGCGCAATGTTCGCCAACACGTATGGCGAGCACCGCTACCTGGTCAACGTTGACCAATGCCCGAAATATACGCAGTGCCTGGAGCGGCAGATCTACACGGACAAGGGTGAGCCCGACAAGAAGGCCGGATACGACCACCTCGTGGACGCCCCTGGCTACTTCATTGCCAAGCGCTACCCGATCAAAACACGCACAGGCGGAACACGCCGAATTGGAGGCTTGGCCTGATGCCAGTGCAATCGACAAACCCCGACTACGACGCGCACATCGCGGAGTGGGAGATGATGGACGACGCGCTCGAGGGTGAGTGCGCCGTGAAGCGCAACGAGCGCAACCTGCCCAAGCCGAGCGGTATGGTTGAGGCCGAGAAGATCGACGCCGCGGGCAACAAGTACCTCTACGAGAACTACACCAGCCGGGCTCAGTACGAGCATTGGGTGCGCGACTCGTTGCGTTCGATGATGGGGCTGGTGTCTCGGCTGATTCCTGAGATCGAACTACCGTCTGGCCTGAAAGGGCTGGAGGACAACGCCACAGCCGACGGCTTCGGCCTGAAGCAGTTGTTCTTCCGGATGGTGCGCCAGGCCATTTCCCACGGCCGGGTACCGCTGGTGGTGAACATCGACGAGAGCGGCGAGCCATACTTCTCGACGTACGCCACCCGCAACGCCATAAATTGGGACACTGCTGATCAGGGCGGACGGCAGGATCTGGTCCTTTCGGTGTTCCGCGAGTTTCGCAAGAAGGGCGGCGATCGCTACAGCCACGATTGCGACACGGTTTTCCGGGAGTTCTTCATGCTGGGCGATGTTTGCTACACCTCGGTACGAAATGAAGGCGGCGAGCTGGTCGAGGACGAAAAGCCGCTGGGCACCACCGGAACTGACAACCGCTTGGTCAAAGGCCTGCCATACCTGCCCGTGATCTACTGCGGTTCGACCGACAACTCCCCGGATGTTGATGAGGTGCCGCTGCTGACCATGGCGCGGGCCGCATTGAAGTCCTACCAGATCAGCGCTGACTACTTCAGCTCTCTGCATCAGACCAGTCACCCGCAACCGTGGGTTTCCGGTCTGGATGAGGCTGTAGAGCTGAGTGTGACTGGTCCTTCGGCAGCATGGGACCTTGGCCCAAGCGGCAAGGCTGAATATCTGGAGTTCAAGGGCACCGGCATTGAAGCCAACCGCAAGGCCATGGATGACCAGAAGAACGCCGCGCTTGAAGCTGGCGCCAAGGTTATGGACGTGGCTGGCACTGAGTCGGGCGAGGCGCGCAAAACGCGTCAGAACGACCAGCACGCCACGTTGCACAGCATCGTCATCACGGTGGCCGAGGCGGTGGAGCAAGGCTTGCGGTACGCAGCCGAGTGGAAGGGCTACGACCCCAAGCAGGTCAAGTTCAAAGTGAACCCTGAGTTCGCGACCCCAGTGCTCGACGCCCAGGTGCTCGCTGAACTGCTCAAGGGCGTGATGGCTGGCACGATCAGCGCTGACACCTACTGGCAGTACCTCACCACCGGCAAGCTGCCGGAGCGCCCATACGAAGACGAAGCCGAACTGATCAGCGACGAGCGCGAGTCGGCCGGCATCAACCTGGACAACGACGATGTCAACGACAAACCAGGTACAGGTGGACAGCCAACTGCTGGAGCAGACGACCCGCCACTCGGTAATGCTGGAGCGGCTTAAGGCCGGCGAGGTCAAGAAGTTCGAGAAGTACCTGCGCCAGATCGACAAGTTGGTGCGGGATCAACTCACCCGCAAGGAACTGACCACCTACAGCAGGGATCGCCTTGAGCAGTTCCTGGCCCGGGTGGACGGCAAGCTGCTGGAGATCTACAAGGCCTACGGTGATCTGGTGCAGGCCGATCTGGTCGACATCGCGCTGTATGAGTCGAGCTTTGAGGCCAAGAGCCTGAGCAATGCACTCTCCATCGACGCGGTGGTGCCGACAAACACGGTGACCCGTGCGGCGGTGTTCTCCTATCCGCTTCAGGTAAAGGGCATCGACGGCGGCAAGCTGCTGAAGAGTTTTGTCAGCGGGTGGACGCGGACCGAGACGATGCGCGTCACGAACACGATCCGGCTCGGTTTCGGCCAGGGCCAGACGAACGCCCAGATCATCCAGGCGATTCGTGGTACCGCGGCGCAGAACTTCACGGACGGCGTTCTGGCGGTGAGCAACCGCAATGCTGCCTCTGTGGTGCAGACGGCAATCCAGCACGTGGCCACCACTGCGCGAATGGAGACGCTGAAGGCCAACAGCGACGTGGTGCTGGGCTATCGCTGGGTGTCGACGCTCGACCGCAAGACCTCGCAACAGTGCAAGGGCCTGGATGGGATGCGCTTCGACCTGGGCAAAGGCCCGCTGCCACCGGCGCACATCAACTGCCGGTCAACCACGGTTCCGGCCACCAGGCTTTCGGAGATGTTCGCCAAGGACGGCACGCGCGCGTCGGTGGGCGATAATGGTGGGGCCCAGGTCGACGCAGGCCTGAACTATTACGAATGGCTGGCGACACAGCCAGCGAGCTTTCAGGATCATGCCCTTGGGCCGGTCCGAGGCAAGTTGTTCCGTGATGGCGGGCTGACGCCGGAGAAGTTCGCAAAGCTGCAGCTCGACAAGTCGTTCAAGCCACTGACGCTGGCGCAGTTGAAGGATGCAGAGCCCGACATGTTCACCCGAGCAGGCGTTACACTCGGCGCTTCACCAGGTTGAGATAGCGCATGCAGATCATCGTTGAGGATGGGAAGGGTAGGCCGGACGCCAACAGCTTCGTGCCGCTGGAGAAGCTGACCTTCTACCGCGACTACTACGGGTTCCGGATACCTGAGGCTGAGGCTGACCAGATCGAACTGCTGCTGCGCGCTGCCGCCGATATCAATGGTCGCCTGTGGAAAGGGCGCAAGGCCAACCCTGAACAGGCAATGGCCTGGCCACGGCGTGATTGCAAAATCGAATATCAGACGCTGTCCGAGACGTTCGTGCCCTTTGAGCTTGAGTGGGGCCAAGTACGGCTGGCGGTCGAGCTGTATGCAGCAGAACAGGGCTTCCAGATCGAAGAGCCGACGCATTGCATTGAGTCCAATGGTCGTCGCACTCGACTCAACCGCGATACGCCAGGCTTTCGCATGCGGCCGCCGCCGTACGCACCGAGCAGGACGCAGTTCGCTGACTACCTCGTAATGCGTGGTCTGTCTGTCATAAGTTGAAACGCTAATTCCTTGCCGAAACTTCTCGAAATGTATATAAAACCGCGCCGCTGTACTATTTCAACCAGAGGCGCTCAACATGCCAGTAGAAATCGACAACACAGAAATTGACGACGAGATCGAAGAGGAAGAAGAGTACGAGGAAGAGGGGCCGGAAGAGCTTGATCCGATGGATCAGGAAGGCTGGGAACACAATATTGAACGCTTGAACGACCTCTAACGCTTCCTCATCGATTCAACCGAATCAAAGAAACCGCCCTAGTGGCGGTTTTTTATTACCAGAATTCACACCAAACCGCCCAATGGGCGGTTTTTTTATGCCTGCGAAGCGGGCTGACCAAACCCAAGGGGTGCACCAAGTGGCAGACGAAAACCAGATTGATCTTGAAGATCCGGCAGTTAAATCCGCAATCGCCGAAGCGGTGGAGGCGGCCACTCTGGGCCTCAAGAACAAGAACACCGAGCTGCTTGGCTCACTCCGGACCACCAAAACTGAACTGGATGGCTTCAAAACCCAGTTTGAGGGGCTGGACATCAACGCGGTCAAGGCACTCCTCACCAAGGTAGGCCAGGACGAGGAAACCCGCCTGTTGGCCGAGGGTAAGCTCGACGAGGTCGTCACCAAGCGTACCGAGCGCCTGCGCACCGACTACGACGCCAAGCTTGCCGCCGAGAAAGCCCGTGCCGACAAGGCCGAGCAGTTTGCTGCCAAGTACAGCGACAAGGTGCTGGCCGACTCCATCCGCGCTGCTGCCATCAAGGCCGGCGCGCTCCCAGAGGCTGCCGAGGACATCATCCTGCGCGCCCGGGGCACTTTCAAACTCAGTGAAGACGGCGAGGCGATTGCCACTGACCGTGACGGCGAGGTCGTTTACGGGAAGGACGGGAAAACCCCGCTGTCGCCGCTCGAATGGGCGGAGTCTTTGCGTGAAACAGCAACACACCTGTGGCCAAGGGCTCAGGGCGCCGGACAGGTCGGCGATCAAGGTGGCAAGGCCACGAAAAAGTGGGGCGAGTACACGGAAACCGAGCGCGCTGCGATCGCCCGTGACAATCCCGATCTCTTCAAGAAAATCCAGGCCACCAAAGGAACCTAATCCATGCCAACTACCCAATTGACCGACATCTTCGTCGGCGACTACTACGCCTCCCTGGCGCCGGTTAACAGCCCGGAAAAGACCGCTGTATACGAGTCGGGCATCGTGACTCGCTCTCCTGTGCTGGACGCGATTGCTTCCGGCAGCCAGGGCACCGCTGAGATCAGCTACTGGCAGGATCTCAACGCCGATGAAGCGCCGAACATCAGCAATGACGACCCGAATGACCAGGGCGAAGTCGGAAAGGTCACCCAGGACAGCATGCGTGCCCGGGTTCTGTACCTCAACAAAGGCTACGGTGTTACTGACCTGACCGCTGAACTTGCGAACAGCGAGCCTCAGCAGCAGATCCGCAACCGCTTCGGCACCTATTGGACCCGCCAATGGCAGCGTTACACCTTGGGCGCTGCGCGCGGCATCATCGCCTCGAATATCGCGAACAACGGCGGTGACATGGTCATCGACGCGGGCGCGACCATCAGTGCGAACGCCTTCCAGGATGCCGCGTTCACCGCCGGCGATGCCGCTGACCAGTTCGGCGCGATCGGCGTTCACTCAGTGGTGATGAACCAGATGGTCAAGCAGGACCTTATCGAGTACCTGCGTGACTCGGACGGCAAGATCATCCTGGCCACCTACCTCGGCAAGCCGGTGTTCATGGACGACGCCCTGGTGTACGGCGCGGGCAAGTACTTGTCCGTGTTCTTCGGCCAGGGCGCTTTCGGCTACGGCGAAGGTACGCCGAAGGTGCCGGTAGAGCTGGAACGTAAGCCAGGCGGCGGTAACGGTGGCGGCGCCGAAGTTCTGTGGGAGCGGAAGACCTACATCCTCCAGCCTGCCGGTTTCAGCTGGAAGGGTTCCGAGGCTCAGAACCTCAGCCCGACCGCCACTCAATACGCCGCTGCTGCGAACTGGCAGCGTGTGTTCAGTCGCAAGCAGGTCCCGTTCGCCGCTGTGATCAGCGGCACCACCACGCCGTAATCCGGCCCACACAGCCTGGCGCCTATGCGGGTGCCGGGGTGCTTTTGAGGTGACTCATGAAAGTGATCTACACGGACAAACCGGGCAAACAGCGCGGCGTATGCTACCGCCTGCTGAGCGAATTTTTCGGCGTCATCGGCTCCGCCACTGAGGTGGTCGTCGATGGCGATGCCCCGGACATCTTCGACGCCTACCAGACGGCCGGCATCAAGGTGTCCGACGGCAAGGAGCCAGAGAGCAAAGAAACCGACCCTCTGAAAATGAAGGTCCCCGAGCTGAAAGAATGGCTGACCGAGAAGGGCATTGCCTTCGACCCGTCCGCCAAGAAAGAAGACCTGCAGGCCCTGGTGCCAGCGGAATAAGGACAAGCACATGACCGACTTCATCACCGTTGCCGATGTTGACGCCCAGCTCGGTCCTGACTGGTCCGGCACCGGTGATCCGGTCCTTGCTGTGACTATGGCAAACGCCTGGCTCACAGCCAAGATTAAGCGGGCTGTTCCTGATCCGGTTCCGGCCGAGATCAAAACAGCCGGCGCCCAGGTTGCCAAAGAGGCAGCGGCGGGCAAGCTGTTCACGGCCACGCAAAAGGAAGTGCAGAGCAAGACCGTATCCGCGCAGTCCGGCACGTCTGTGAGCAAGACCTACGTGGCAGGCTCCACCGATCAGTCAGCCGGCGTCAACTTCGCCATGGTGCTGCTGGAACCGTGGATCAAGCGCTCCAGCGTGATGATGCTGAAAAGGATCTGATCATGGGCATGCGTGAAGAGATCCAGGCCGAATTGGCCGAGTCGTTCGACGATCCTGATGGATTGGCCGACGCGGTTAAACCCGTGACGGGCGTGCGCAAGATCGCGGGCGAGTATGACCCGGACCTGGGCGGCGAAACGCCAGACAGCACCGTCACTTACACGGGGCGCGGTGTTCTGGGCAGCTACCTGTCCAAGGAAATCGACGGTTCCCTCATCCAGACTACCGACAAGAAGCTGCTGGTGCTGCAAAACGAACTGTTCGTGTCGGAGGCCGGTGTGCCAACGACGGTACCGGCTACCCCAGCCATTGGCGACATCATCAACGACCTGCGGGTGATGAACGTGTCCGCCGATCCGGCTGATGCAACGTGGACGGCCCAGCTGAGGAAGTGACATGGCGAACAAGTACGCGAGCATGAACGGCAGCTTTGCCGAGAACATTCGAGACTTCGCTGAGCGAGCCCAGGCTGGTATCGATGCAACCATCCGAGAGATCGTTATCGAGATCGGCAGCAGCGTTATCCGAATGTCGCCGGTGGGCAATCCAGAGATCTGGGCGGCGAACGTCGCTCATCGACAGAGCAACACCCGGGCGGCCGATGACTACGACTTCAATGTCGCGGTGCGCAACACGAACATCAACCTCAACGAATCAAACTTCACGAAGGCCGGCAAGCTGCGGCGCGGGGTCAAATACGCCAAGCCCCTGACCAAGACCGAGCGCGACCAGAACTTCAACGTGAACGGTTTGGTGGCAGGCAAGGACTACGTTGGCGGCCGGTTTCGGGGGAACTGGCAGTTTTCCATCGGCACGCCGGCGGAGGGCACGCTTGATCAGGTCGATCCGGCTGGTGGCGTGACGCTGGCTAAGCTGCGACTGCAGGTCCAGGCACTGACGGCTGGCGAAACGGCCTACATCGTCAATAACCTGCCGTATGGCATCCCGCTGGAGTATGGGCATTCAACCCAGGCACCCGGCGGCATGGTCCGGATCACTCTGGCCCGCTTCCAGCAGATCGTCGACGAAGCCACAAGGAACAACCAGGTATGAGCCACGCCATTATCGCGTCGATCTACGAGGCCAAGTTACTTGCCTGGAGCAAGGCGCGGGCAGAGCCGATCAAGGTCGTGTTTGAGAATATCCAGTATGACCCTGCGGACGGCGAGACCTACCTACGGGCATTTGCGCTCCCAGGCGATACCGCAAGTAGCACGCTTGCCGGAGATCACCGCGCTTTCATCGGCGTCTACCAGGTCAGCATTGTGGCTCCGGCTAATACCGGGAAGACAAAAACGAACCCGCTTGTGGGTGAGCTGAGCGCACTGTTTCCACTGTACGCGAGAGACACGAAGGCGGGCGTCACCGTCGTCACGATGTCATCGGTAGACCCTGGCCCTGGTATAACCGATCCACCCACGTTCACCGTACCTGTGTCGTTCGAATACCGAGCAGACATCGTTTAGTCAGGATCAAACGGGCGAGTAGGCGTCCCTTGATGGAATAGCATTTGCCAGACTCCAGCCTCAAGCTTCCAGATTGAAGTTCTCCGCGCGTATTGCCTTGGTGCTCCGTCGCGGCTGGATTGGGAGGCTTCGTATACCAGTAGACAAGCGTCCTTAGATATCACGGTCAGTTTGAAATTTCGCGCCAAGATATCAACGCGAGACCTTTGAAGCGGCAAGCTTTCAACGGTATCAGCTTTTGAATAGAAGGCCCCTGAACTACCAATTTCATGGAAGTCTTTGTGCAATAGACGATTGAGTTGCTCAGGGTCATTTCGGACACTTGCTTGATGCAAGCTGATCTCCATGTCTTGAAGCAGGTTGAGTAGCGAGACCTCTGTCACCTTGTTTTTCCCCTTTGCTCCATTCCAGATTTACCTGATTAGCACTTCCACCGCCCATAGGGCAAACCCAATAACCCGCCTCTGTGCGGGTTTTGTCATTTCTGAAAAGAGGAAATACCCATGGCCGTCTTTCTGCCGAATGGCTCTACCGTTGTCGTCGCATCCGGCTACGGCAATCCGATCGTCGTCACTGCGATCTCCAATGCTCTTGAAGCCTCGGTATCGGCGGCGGCTCACGGCCTCAAGGCTGGCGATTTTGTCGAGGTGACGTCTGGCTGGGCCCGACTGAACAATCGCGTGCTGCGCGTGAAAACTGCTACCGCCGACGCGTTTGTCCTTGAAAAGGCAAACACTCTCAACGTAGCGCGCTATGTTGCGGGCGGCGGCGCTGGCTCTGTGCGCAAGATCACGGACTGGGTGCCCGTCAGCCAGGTGACGGAATCCGCGAAGTCCGGCGGTGATCAGCAGAACGCAACCTACTCCTTTCTTGAAGAGGATGACGAGCATCAGATCCCGACGACCAAGTCGGCGATCGCGTTCACGCTCACTCTGGCTGACGATCCCGATTTGCCTCACAACGACGTGCTGATTGAGGCAGATGACGACAAGAAGCCTCGCGCCGTGAAGGTGAACCTCGCCGCTGGCGGCTGCATCGTTTACAACGCCTACGCCTCGTTCGACAACGTGCCGTCCCTCAACAAGAACAACATCATGACCGTCACCGCAGTGTTTGCAGTCGTCGCCAAATTCATTCGCTACGCGTCGTAAGGGAAGGGCTCATGGCTAAGTTCAAGTTGATCCAGAAGCCGACCTTCAAGGCGGCGGTGATGATCCAGCGTGCCGGTTATAGCGCCGAGAAGGTGGAGTTCGAGTTCAAGTACCTGGACCGCACCGCGCTCGCCGAGCTGTACACCGGCTGGAACGAGCGGCACGACGAGCTGAGCAAACAGGTAGGAGACATGGACCTCAAGGCATTCACGGCTGCTCAGATCGATCTGCAGGCCGACCAGCTGCTTGATGTCGTCGTCGGGTGGGATATCGAGGAGAAGTTCACGCCTGAAAACGTACGCATCCTCGTCAACTCGATCAACTCGGCCCCCAAGGCCGTGCTGAATGCCTACGCCGAAGCTTTCAACGAGGCCCGCCTGGGAAACTCCTAAGCGCTGCACGCGCGCTCTATGAGCCGACGCTGGAGGGCACGGATGCCTTCGGATTCACCGCGGAGGACTATGGTTCAGAGGTCGGCATCTGGCCGGACAACTGGGAGGCCTTCAAGGTCTTTGAGGCCATGAGCACCCAGTGGCGCACAGGTGCGTGTGGCGCAACAGGCATGGACTACAGCGTTCTCTCCGAGGTGATTCGGATGTGCGGCGTACCGATCCGTCAGCGACAAACTCTATTCAGCGACTTCCGCCGTATGGAGGCTGAAGCCCTGCAGGTGATGGCGGAACAGCGGGAGAGTGCGAGAGGCGCCTGACCCTCAGGCACAAGGACGTAAACAACCAACACGACGCGGCATGGCCGCAGGAGAGAAGCATGAGCGCAAACAAAGTGGTTACGAAAGAGCTGGAAGAGCTCAAGCGTGAGATTCAAGAACTGAAAGCTCGACTCAATGAAGAGTCGAGCAAGAGAACTTTAGCGGACGAAAGTCTCTCGTCTCGAGTTCATATGCTTTCGGCCAGCGCTCGTTAGCAAGTGTGTTCCTTGGCCGCCTCTTCCTTTGCCAACTGTTCAATTTGAGCGATGGTCAGGGAGTTTATCGGCGACGTTGGCGTTACCCAGATTTGGGTTTGAGTGCCTGACGCATTACTTTTGAGAGAGACCAGCAGACGACCATCTTCCGCGATACCTACGTTTGTAATATGAAACGACATATTGACCTCCAGGTCATAAACGCGCCGATATTGGCGCAATCCCAGTCCTTGGGCTTGCAGGCGTAGGACTGGGAAATCCTTGCGTGTGGCAGGAGGCTACTACCGAGGTCAGCCTGCACGTTACTGGAGTTTCATACAGGTTTTACGATCAGCCTTTGAGGTCGGAGTTTTTTGCGGCTTTCGGGTATCTTGTCTTATTTCCAATTGGGGCTCGAGTCATGGAGATGGGAAAGGTTTCCTTGGTTGATGTGTTGACACTGCTAATTGCCTTGGTGAGCTTGCTGGTGGCTGTGCGTGCATTAGGAAGAACTAAATCCAATGAGGTTTTCTCATTGCGTCAGAGCCTCGTGATCAAGTCTGAGCAGGCACGCTCAGAGTGGCACAAGCTGAATCGTGAAAATGAATCAATTATTAAACAAGTCCAATCGCGCTTTTCGGCGGAATTACCAGAGGTCGCTGTGATGATTGAGTTTCTTCTCGGACAGCGAGAGCATTTTCAGATGTGTCTCCGCGACGCGGCAGCGCTGGCGGAAGACATCCATAGGAATGTCGACAAGTTTAACGAAAAAAAGTGTCGGCTCTATCTGCGAGACATTGATCCAAGTTTGGAAATGCGCTCTCGCAATCGCGGCGTATTGCAGGGCCGGATGGAGGAGTTGATGGCGCGCTTGGAGGCAAGCTCTGGGCAAATGCATCAGCGTTAGTGCTTGAGTTCAGTGGAATGGATTCTCTACCGGGCTGAATCCAAGATCAGTTTTTCGCATCTGCTCCCCAGTGCTACAGTCCCCTCAAACCAAAGAGGGAACGACATGCGGATTTTGATAGCGGCGGTAGCGGTTTAGGAGCTTCAAGATGGGGTTCGCAACGACACTCTGGGAGTGGTATGGCGAGGGTGAGTACGGGCGGGTGCTTGCTGTTTGTGAAGCGTTTCCTGCTCTCGAGTTCTTGGCGATGAGTGCAGATCAGCAGCGAGAAGCTATCCCGGACTGCCCTGCATGCGAAGCGTGGTCTATATCAATGCTGCCGTTGAACGGTACGCTTACCGCCTGTGGCAGTGCGTTGCCAGATGAAGTTGGAAGCGGTTTGCACCGCATCTGGCAGCTATGCAATGGCCTGACTGAAGACTCATTTCATTGTGGCGACCGATTGATATTCGATCATCAAGATTGGCAGCCCATCCGTGATTCAGCCACTGATCTACTCAGGCTGATGGAACATCCGGAGATAAGCCCTTTTCTGAATGATCTGACGGTTGATTGCCATAACGAGGTCAATGGGTACGTTGCAGCAAAGCCCGAACGTTCTTAACAGGAACGAAACAAACCAAGCCCCGCGCTGGGCTTTTTGCATCTGGGACAGAATGGGCGTGGAGTTAGACAGCAAAGTGATGCTACATTTCCAAGCTACCACCTAGGATGCAATGGCCATGCAATTGCAAGCGAAATCGGCCATAGCCGAAATTTTTGAAGAGCGCCGACGGATCAGAAATTGCCTCGCCGAAAGCTATGTCCTTGACGAAGTAGCGAGTGAGCGTCTTAAGAAGCGAGTGTTAAAGGAGCTGCAAGATCCTGCCATCAGCTCTTCTCATAGAGCGGCCCTACATCATGAGCTCGGCGCGATCCTTGGCACGCAAGGTCGGGTTGAAGAGGCCATTGATCACTTTTCGAAGGCTGAACATTGGGGGTTTGATCGTATTGCAGTACCTTTCAGCATAGCGTTTGTTTATCTGTCTAATGGGCGCGTGCTTGATGCCCGATCGCTGATCGAGAAGGTGTATAGGGACGCGCCTGAAAATATTTTAGATCTTATAAAGGCTCATCAGGCGCAAGCCGGGATGGTTGGGGTATTTTTGGATACAACTGAGACAAAGCCCCCGTTCATTGGTGACTGCTCAGAAGCGGCCCGCATTCTGGCTAGCCGTGGAATCGATGATATTGAGCTGACTAAGAGGCTCGACACAGCATGCAGCGTAATTCGCCGCTGGATCAATCATCCGATTTTAGGCTTCAAAATCTTCGCGCAGGAAGGCGAGGGAATCCTATATCGATATCTGGTTAAAGCGCCGATCGAAGACCTTATGGCGTTGAACACTAAGATACTCGATGCGCTAATGGATTGTCATGATGGCCCTCTGGATCGAGAACTTTCCATCTGCGTTACGCCCTGGGCTCCAGAAGATGCAGGCGATGTACAGGAGGCTTACCGTGTCCGTATCAGCTGATGAGTTCCTGATTCTGGGTCGTCGCCTTCTAGAGGGCGAAAACGAAATTGATTTCAGATCTGCTGTCAGCCGTGGTTACTACTCCATCTACCACGTTGCTCAGGAGACTGCTAACCGTCTAGCACTACCTTGTGGTGTAAGAAGAGACGTAGGGGCGCATGAGCAACTTATAGCAAGGTTTGAGACAAAAGGGCCGGGGTTGAAGAAAATAGCGAGGCGACTTCGGGACAAGAAGCGTACCCGGTGCGTTGCGGACTACCAACTCGGTGAGGTAGTTACCAAAGACGAGGCGAGGCTTTTCGTTGCTGAAGTCGAAAGGCTTGCGCAGGAGATTGATGCAATCGGCCGCGGTCGACAGGAACTGGCCGAGTAACTTGAGTCAGTCATATGTGACCAGCAACAAGGCCCGGCAAATGCTGGGCTTTTTTGCATCTGCCGATTTGAGGAGTGAACTTTGGAGAAGTCCAGTCTTTCGTACGGGGAAAGCCATGATCCCGGCGCGGTGCAGGATCTGAGCTTTCTCGATCCGGGTACGCCTTTCGCGGAGGTGCATTATCCGAGTGATGACGCTGAACAGCGATGGTTCATCATAAGTCTTGCCGGGAAAGCCATAGGCTACTTCTCGACGGTCTGGCCGGAAAAGCTGGAGATCTACCAGTTCTTCATCTGCCCAGGCGCGCGACGAACTGGAGTTGGGACAGCAGCAGCACAAATGATCGTTAGAGATCTGCTTGCCGAGCACAAAGTAGTGTCGTTTTCCGTTGTGAATGAAGCGTCATACCATTTTTGGTGCAGAGCCCTGCATGGTTTCTCTTCTGCGGAGGATGGAGACACGCTAAGTATCACTCTATCCTCAGAAGATCAGGCATGAAAAAGCCCGGCGGGTCGGGCTCGGGCGTTACTGGGGATTCGTACAGGCGGGGTGGGGTGCGACCATCCGAAAGAGGGTCAGTCGTCATCGCCTGCGGACTACCTGACAATAAGTCATGTAGTTGAAACGGCGATGACTGCAACCTGAGTTCTTAAAGTTCGTCAAAATCAATCCAGAGATTTTCAGGGCCGTCCCATTCGTAGCGATAGCCAGCATCTGAAAGCATCTTACTGAAAGCCTCGAATAGTTTATCCATGTCGGCCTGAGGGATTGATTCGAGCTGGAGGTCTGCAAAGTCAGCCTTCGCCGATCCGTGCCCCATTGCCACAGCCTGGTTGATTGCCTGAAAGATTCTCTTCTTCATGGTTGACGGAATGCTCTGCCTGGCTATGGCTGACATCTGTTGCGCTTGCTTTGCTGGAATTAACGATTCGCCAGAATCGTCCTCAGTAAGCATGGTGAGATTTAAGCGAGCCACCACCTCGGCGGTCAGTGATCGCCCGCTTTCCTTGGCTGCACGCTCAAGCTCAGCCTTAAGGCTGGCCGGCATTCTGAAATTTACTTGAAGCTCTTCTTTGCTCATGCGGCGGATTCTGTAGCACTTTGCTATAGACGGCAATAAAGCAAAGTGCTTTAATCCAGTCCAAGCAAAGTGCTATACATAATGGAGATAAGGTATGAGCAGGAAAAACCCACAGTTCAATCTGAGGCTGCCGGAGGAGGTAAAGGAATGGCTGGAGCAAAATGCGAAGGAGAATTGCCGATCGCAAACGGCCGAAATTGTGTTCTGGCTGATGTCAGCAAAGAAGCGGCAAGAGCAGACAGCAACAGCATGAAACGAAGAAGCCCCGACGAGGTGAGATTCGTCAGGGCTTCGGAGAACGTTCAACGTACTAGGAAAAACGTCATGTCTAATAATAGCACAGCGGTATCGAATGTCATCCCGTTCAGGTTTGACAAGAAAGAAGTGCGAACCTTGCTGATTGATGACCAGCCATGGTTTGTCGCAGTGGACGTCTGCAACTCACTGAGCATTGTGAATGTAACGCGCGCATTGAGCCGGCTGGATGATGACGAGAAAGCCCTTCACAGTATGAAGGGTGCCCGTAGCATGCAGGAACTCAACGTTGTTAATGAGTCCGGCCTCTACTCTCTGATCCTGACAAGTCGCAAAGAGGATGCTCGTCGATTCAAGAAATGGATCACATCTGCAGTGCTGCCGGCAATTCGAAAACATGGTCACTACGTCGATTACCATGGCGCCATGGGTGACCTTGTCGGTGCGGTAATCGGCACCAGTGGCGAGCACGTCCTTGATCGAGTGATTGACCAAAAGGCCTCGCCAGTTCCTCATTCGCTTCAGCGCAGCTTCAAGCACACCATGAAGAGCCGGCTTCGCTCGCGCTTCAATGTGCAGCGCACCGCGCTCATTCCGGCTGAGTGCTTGTCGGAAGCGTGCAACTTTGTTGTGGCGTATGCACTAGAGGGCGAGTGGATTGGCCGACAAGAGAAGGGCGGGATTGTGCTGAGTGACGAAGAGGTGGGGCATTTGTATCTGCTGATGAGTCGACACTTCTGCCTCATGAAGGACCGTGAAGCTATTCTGTCATCGGCTCGTAGCCTCGAGTCGAGAGCGCTGATGAGAGTCTTCGACCAGATCAATGAAGGGCGCAGCTCATTCGCTGCGCTTGATGCTCGGAGGTCGGAAATTTACGGCATCTACCGTTCAAATGGAGCATCACCTGGCGGCTACGCAATTGTTGCTTGACCTTGACTGATCCCTGGCCCCGCCCATGCGGGGCTTTCGTGTTGCTCTCTCGTTGGTGATAAAGTCCCGCGATAACTCAACGAGGGAACGATATGAAAATATTCGTGGGGGCTTTGGCGCTCGTAGCGCTGGCAGGGTGTGGTGACCAAGGGCCTTGGGATGGGCCTGTTGGCACTAAAATGGGGGTTACAGCTTCTCAATTGGAGAAATATGTCGCCCTGTCAAAAGATGGGGGTGCCGATCCCCTGGGTCGAACGACCTACTTTTCTGCCCAGGCGCCAAAAAACGAGGCAGGCGCTGATAGGTATTCATATTTAATCGGTGGAAAATCTGGGTTGTGCGAGGTCGGCCAGTGGTTTCAGAGCATTAACTCTACAAACTCCGGCGTTGCAAAGTCGCTTGCAGATAAGTACGGGGCGCCAAACAAGGATGCCGCGCCAAGCTGGGGCGTGTCATGGACGGCTGGCGAACATAAGCTTGACCATGATCTTGAGTCCATCAGGATCAAGTTCAGCGGCCAAGAACCCCGTATCTCTGCCTATGTGAAATACACGTACAAGAACCTGAAAGACTGCAAGTAAATCTAATTCTGCAAAGAGCCCGCCTAGAGCGGGTTTTTTATTGCCCGGAGAAAACTGATGAGCACGAACTTCGCCTCGCTGGGCATTTCTGTCGAGTCTTCGCAGGCTGCAAAAGCTGCTGACGATCTGGACAAGCTGGTTGATTCGGCAGTTGATGCCGAGAAGGCGATTGATGACCTGGGCAAAACGGGCGAAGGGTTGGCCAGCACAGGAAAGAAGATCACCCAGGCCGAAAATGAGGTAACCCAAGGGGTCGAGAAGTCTACCGCCGCTATAGATCGCAGGTCCGAGGCGAGTCGTAAGGCATCCAGCAGTGCCGTAGCTGAAATCAACGTGATCAGCCAGCTTGATCGTGCCATTACCGGCAATATCACCAGTATGGAATCGCTGATGCAGGCTGAGGGCCTGCTTGAGCGCGCCAAGAAAGGCGGGCTGGTCACGATTGAGGAACAGGTCAGGTATCAGGAGCAGCTTGGCAAAGCGTTCGACAAGATCGAGAAGGCGGAGGCCAAGGAAACGGCTCAAAAGCAGCGCCTCATTGATGCGGAGAATCGCCAGATTGAGGCGCTGAAACGTACGGTCAACGGAATCGACCCTGTTACTGCGAAGCTGGCAAAGCTGGAGGCGCAGGAGAAGGCTGCGCACGAAGCGTTCCGTGTTGGAGCAATTGATGTCGAGGCTTACAACGTCGCCCTGGCGAAGGTCGGAAAAGATCGAGCGGGCGTTACCGAAGTAGGCGGAGCATTCGACAAGCTGAAGCTCGGCACTCGGCAAGCCCAAGAAAATGTTATGCAGCTCAGCAATGCCATTCAGTCCGGCGATTGGGGTAGTGGAGCGCGTGCAATTGCGCAGTTGGGCGCCGGCGCAGGCGAATCGGCGGGCCGAATGATTTCCTTGGCTGCCCCTGTTGCTCTGGTGACTGCTGCCATCGGCACACTAGCAGCCGCGTACTTGCAGGGCATCGATAGAGCAGAAAAACTCAACAACGCCCTTATTGTTAGTGGTGGGGCTGCGGGCAAGACAACCGCGCAGTTAACTGCAATGTCGCTAGCACTTGGGAAGGGGGGCAACCTTACCCAGGCGTCAGAGGCTCTTCTCGCAGTAGCTAGTTCTGGAGAACTCACAGGTAGTACTTTTGATTCCGTTGCGCGCGCCGCCACCGAGCTTTCGGTGGCCACAGGGCGGAGCTCTGGGGAAATCGCCAAGCAGATGGTTGGCAGCAAGGGGGACGTTGCTGCACTCGCAACTGAGTACAACCGCCAATACCACTTCATGAGCAGCGAAACTTACTCGCACATCAAGGTTCTGCAGGAGCAAGGCGATGAAATGGGGGCGCTGGAGACTCTCACTACGCAGCTTGCCGACTCAATGGCTAAGCGGAACAAGGATATTGAGGACTCGGCTCGTGGTGTCGTCGGTGCGTGGCGCGATGCGAAGAAGGCGTTCAATGACTACTGGGGGGAGTTCACGAGTCGTGCAGGCGCAGATAAGGATACGTTTACTCTGCAAGTCAAGCAGGGACAGCTCGAAGACGTTAAGGCCCTGCCTGAAAGCAATCTCAGAACAAAAGCCATTGCGAACCTTGAGCAAGAAATATCGCTCATCCAGCAGCGTATCGGCGCAAAGCAAAAAGACGCCGAGCAGGATGCCAAGACTGACGAAAAAACGCAGAAAGGCATTGATGCGGAGCGTGACCTTGAAGTTATTCGCAAGGCTGCCTACACAAACAAGCAAAAGCGAGATAAGGAAGAGGAAAAATATCTTCAAAAGATCGCTGACCTGCGTGAGGCGAACCCAAAAAGCCCGCTTCTTGATCAGAAACTGATTGATCGAGATCTGGAAAATATCCGCAACAAGTACAAAGACCCAAAAGCCGCTTCCACCCAAGTCGACCTGACCAGCTTCAACAACGCCAAGAACAACCTCTCCGATATCGTCAATGAATACCGAAACGCCCAAAAGGAACTGGAGGCTCAGCAGAAGGCTGGCGTGGTTTCGCTTTCGGACTACGCCAAGCAACGGTCGGCCCTGATTAACCAGGAAAAGGACGATGTCACCGCGGCATACCAGGCTGAGATTGATGCTCTGGAGGCGACGAAGGCCAAGAAAGGCACCTCGGCGGCGCAGAGCATCCAGATCGACCAGAAGATCGCTGATGCAAGGCAGGGGATGGTCAAGGCTCAAAAGGACGCCGACAGCCAACTGACGGTCATCGCCACAAACGAGAAGGGCCGTCTGGAGCAACTGACGGCCGCCTCCGAGGCGTACGTCAATCAGTTGGAGCGTCAGCGTGCGGCGCTTGCGGCTGCGGGCTCCCGCGCTGCAAATGGGCTGGGGCTCGGTGACCGCCAGGCGGGCCTGCAAGCCAGCCTCGACGCAACCACGGACAAGTTCAACGATGAGCGTGCCAAGCTTCTGGATCGCCGCAAGACAGCGCCTGACAAGTACAGCCAGGAAGACTAC
The DNA here is from genome assembly GCF_016307435.1 of Pseudomonas sp. S4_EA_1b. Classification (NCBI taxonomy): domain Bacteria; kingdom Pseudomonadati; phylum Pseudomonadota; class Gammaproteobacteria; order Pseudomonadales; family Pseudomonadaceae; genus Pseudomonas; species Pseudomonas sp. S4_EA_1b. The sequence goes on from NZ_JAEILC010000136.1 coordinate 29,960, forward strand.
ATGCGCGACCTGGCCAGCCTGGAGGATGCGGAAAGGAAGTACCGCGCCACGGTGGTCGACAACTACGACCAGATGTCGGAGGCCCAAGGCAACTGGCGTAGCGGGGCATCTTCAGCCTTCCAGAACTACCTTCAGTCTGCCAACGATGTTGCTGGCCAGACGAAAAGCTTGTTCACCAACGCCTTCAGCTCCATGGAAGACGCGGTGGCCAGTTTCGCCACCAACGGCAAGTTTTCGTTCGCTGACTTCACCAAGTCGATCATCGCGGACATGGCGCGCATCGCCACGCGGCAGGCTGCTTCCGGCTTGCTGTCGGGCCTGGCGGGCACTGCCATCGGCGCCTGGTTCGGTGGTGGCGGGTCGGCCGGTGCGACGAGCTTCGGCTCTGATATCGGCGGTGCGATCACGGCCAATGCCAAGGGCGGCGTTTACGACTCCCCAAGCCTGTCCAGCTTCAGCAACCAGGTGCACGATAAGCCGCAGATGATTGAGTACGCGAAGCGCGCGGGCA
>NZ_JAEILC010000137.1:0-33223 GCF_016307435.1 Pseudomonas sp. S4_EA_1b
GATCTGAGGGGTGGTAACCGTTAGTAAATCCTGTACAGTCCGCGCCTCCTTCTGAACCGTCTGGGACAGCCGTTTCCAGCCTTCTAGAGGGAACCATTAGCACTGGCTTAAGGCAGCGGCATGAGGCTCGTATTCGCTACAAAAGACCTAACCCTGGCAGGTAGATCCTTCGAAGGCTTTCCGTTGCTGATTGGGCCTGAGGGATGGCCAGTCGAGCCAGCGCAAACCTTTCTTTGGCAAGCACTCATTGAGTCAGGGGAGTCTCTGAGCGATCTGACGTGGGAAGCCTACGGACGCCGTCTATTCGATTACTTCGCCTTCCTAGACGCCAATGGCTTGGCATGGAACGAAGAAAGCCCGGCCCATGGGCTCAGCGTTCTCTCCAGGTACAGGGATTGGTCTAGCGGAGAATTATCTCTTGATCCTGGCACAGTGAATAATCGCCTCGCTCTGGTAGTGAGGTTCTACCGATGGGCCAAACAGCGCGGCCTTATCACCATTCTTCCCTTTGGAGAGAAAAGGGTGAGAGCGGCCTCTCACCACGGACTCCTTTCGCACGTTGCGAGGCCTGGAACCGAGAATACTAAAGTGTCGGTGATGGTGCGTGACCGTAAGCGACCGACAAAATTTTTGACCAAAGATCAGGTCAAGGTATGCCTTGCAGCAGATACTGATCCTAGTCACCAAATACTGTTCCATCTCATGGTTCGTACTGGGCTTCGCTCCTGCGAGGCAAGGTCATTCCCCCTAAAGTACGTTTTCAATCCTAGATTAAAAAAGGGGCTGCGCGCTGGGCAGATGATAAGCATTGCTCTTGATCCTTCTGACATGCATATCAAGTACGACCGCCCGAGAACCATTGATGTGCCTTGGTCGCTGATGGAGGACATGTGGTCTTATTCCCTTCATCAGCGTGCGATTCGTAAATCGCAAGGTGATGGATCTGTGACGGCGCTCTTGCTTACCAATGAAGGCAGACACTACTCCAAGGATTCTGTTGTGGATGTCATGAAGTCTTATGAGCGTAAGTGCGGCTTCTATGTCCGTGCACATATGCTTCGCCACACCTATGGTACTTACACGCTGCTGGCTCTTCGGAAAAGTAAAGACTTTGAAGGGGAGCCGTTGCTGTACGTAAGAGACAGATTGGGCCATTCCGACGTCCAAACAACAATGATATACCTTCATCTAATCAATCAGCTTGAGGCTCAATCCGTCCTTGCGCATGAGGACGAGATTGACATGATGTTTATGGCTAGTTCTACGAAGCAGATCTGAGGTAGTTACATTGGCAAGGCAAAAAAACTACACGGCATCGTTGAAGTCTGTCACAGAGGGATTCGAGGCTGTTGAAAACAATATCTGCATTGATCTTCCGAAAAACCCTAGAAACCATAAAAAACTAGACCATGAAAAATACCTGGGCCTGGGTTTTGATGCCTGGGCAATTCAGAGCCTGCATGTAATAAGGATATTGCTTCACGGAGGAAATTTCTCTGTGGCGACCTTGATAGGTTATTCTTCAAATGGGCTGCGGTATTTTTTAACGTTCTTGGCCGGTGGAGCGGTCGAGCCACCTCCTGCTACACCTAATAATCTAACCAAGCGTCATTTGGAGCGTTTCGTCTCTTGGCTTAAACTGAAATATCCGAACGGATCGACAGCCAAGAATTACTACACTAGCTTCAAGTCGCTCGTGATTGTCATGGCTGATTACGGTTTCGTAGAAGGCGATCTTGATGACCTGCTGCCACCAAACCCGTTTCCAAATAATGCTAAAGTCACCAAAGATGCAGACCCACTAACCATTGGGGAAATGCAAAGGCTGCTAGGTGCATTGAAGACCGATCTCGTCGCGATTCATAAAGGAACCTTTTTAGGTAATGGCGCCGAGGCGATGACAGTGATGTTAATAATTACTGCCGCAAGATCGGGCATCAATACCACGCCACTGCTAGAAATGAAAAGGGATGCTTTAAAGCCTCACCCATTTGTTCCTAGTCTGCGCTTGATTACTACGATAAAGCGACGGGGCAACGGTGCGCAGAGCAAAACGATACGCCAAACCAATCTGCTGGATGAGTACAGCGCTATACCACTAGATGGCGTTGCTGTCCTGAATAAAGCTCTTGAGATGAGTAAAACGCTTGTGCCGCTCGCATCGAAGGATATCTCCTCATGCGTATGGTTATACCGTTCTGGCCAGCCGGGCCGCTTTGACGAAATTGTAACTCTAACTCCAAGTGCAGTTTTTTCGTCGACCAGGAGTATTTGCGAACGACATGCGCTCCAAGATGATCAAGGAAATCGATTGAATGTCACCCTCAGCCGATTGAGAAAGACAATGGAAAGCCGTCTTTGGAAGCTCAGCGGAGGGAACATTCTCGAAGTTTCATCAGTCATGGGACATACACCACAGGTTGCAGATAACCACTATTTAAGGATCAACGACGAAATCAAGGCTGAGGGAGCTATTTTTGTTGGTGAAGCCTTTCCTGACAAGCTACGTGGAACCCACGTTACACCTACTCCTCCTGGAGGTTGCCAAGACAGCCTGTACGGCAATATGGCACCTAAGGATGGGATCAATCATTGCTCTGAGTTCATCCACTGCCTTGGGTGCCCTAGCTATGCCATCGTCGGGACACTTGAGGATTTGTATCGCCTATTCAGCTACCAGCAATTCCTCTATGCGGAGGTTGAATACTATCTGACGGATGAGTGGGAGGCATGGCGCAAGCGCCAGTTCAACTACATACAGCTAATAGATGCATTTACTCTACAAAAGTTTGATCCGGCTTTGGTTGCCCGAGCAAAGGTTAAGGCGGAAGTATCTCCGCATTTGTTTTGGGCAAAAAAAATTGAGTTCATGAAAAAAAGAAGGGATGGCAGGGTTTGAATATCAGGAGCTCGAATGCGGTTTTGAAGGCGTATGATGTCCTCATTGCGCAGCCAGTTACAGCCAATGGCCTGAGTCCCGCAGAGCGAGACGCTATTATCGTGAGCGCAATTGTTGACGAACATGGTGAAACGCTAGTTCTCAGCAGGCTCGGGGATTCCAAGTGGGATCTTCGACCGTTTTTTGATCAGGCCAATGTTGCCGAATACTTTAAATTCATAAACTGGGATACGAGCATTCCTCAAACGCTCATTGAAGATTGCAAAGCCGTGACTTATGCGTGGTTTAAAAGGGGTATGCCCAGTTCAAAACCACCTATCGCCAGAGGTATTACAACTTTGGCGGTAGGAAGCGTTATGCCATTTTTGCGCTGGCTTAAAGATCTTGGTATCGCGAGATTCTCTGATGTCCGTCCAATCCATATCAGTAATTATATCCATCATTGTAAGCATGATCTGAAACTGAGACCGCTACCGTTGTATGGGCGACTACGTATTATTGATTTCCTTTGGGTTTTCGCTGCCGATATGCTGTTCCCGCTTCAGAGTTATCCGTGGGGCAACTCTACACTATGGCGAATATGTGGAATTGGTAAGGTAAAAGGTCTTGGCGCTGCTAACAAGAACGTAGGTCGAACCGATATAATTCCGCCTGAAGAGCTATCGAAAATATTCAATTTTTCCGAGACTGTCGTTCAGGGTATGAAAACCGAGCTTTCGCTAAATGGCATTGGATACAACCCTAGCGATGATCAGCTATCAGTGCTTTGCAGAGATGCGGTACTTTTTATAGTTTCAATAACTAGCGGCATGCGTAATGATGAGGCTATTGGGATCGAGGTTGGAGCTTGGCGCCGTGTTGTTAAAGACGGAGTTTTGTTTTGCTGGGTTTCCACGATAGAGCACAAAACCGGGAAAGGGCGCGTAGAGTATCTCGTCCCTGAGTTAACTCTGAACGCGCTTGAAATCTTAGCAAAATATTCAGTAACTATCAGAAAGGAACTAGATCAAGAGATCAGGCTTCTTGAAAAAGTTACCGATCCAGATGCCCCCGCCGAACACCTGCTCCGGCTGGAAAAGGCGAGAAGGGACTCGAAAAAGCTATTTCTTGGACGGCACGCTCCGGGCGGAAGACTCCAGGATCAATATGTTGAAGCCCTTAGCGGGCAGGCATCCAATTATGCATTTGATCGGTTAGCCAAAGCTGCTGGGAGCAGTTGGCCACTGAGGACGCACCAATGTAGACGAACTTATGCTCGATGCTTTGTGGAATCCCGTATGGGTCGCACCTCATTGATCTATTTAAAATGGCAGTTCAAACATACCAGCATGAGCATGACTCAACTCTATGCATCGAATCCGCAACAAGATCTAAGCCTTTTTGACGAAATCTTCCAGCAAATGACCGAATTCAAAATCGACCTGATCGAGTCATGGCTCGACGATCAGCCATTAGCTGGCGGGGCGGGCGAAAAGATCGTGGAGATGCGGGCTATCCCTATCAAAGACAGGGCCGCTCTACTTGCCCAAACGGCCCCACATGCCAACATTCGTGCAACTGGCCACGGCTGGTGCATTGCGACGGAGCGGGGCTGCGGTGGAGCTGGACTATACGAAGCTACACGCTGCCCTGGATGCAAAAGCTCGGTGATTGATGAGTTTTTCGCTGGCACGTGGCAGGATATTTACAGCCAACAGCTGGAGCTGATCAAAATCGTAGATGCAGGCCCTGCTGTTAGGCAGCGAGCAGAGCGCGACATGCAAGTTGCACTGGATGTCATCAAAAGCTTAGGCCTATCTCCCATCAATGACGACATTAACGAGGCTGGGAATGCCTATTAAGCCGACTGAGGGGCAGGCCCCTGGCCGTTCGCGGTCAAAAACACTAGATGCCCTTGATAAAGTCATTGATGGCTTTGTCGCAGGTAACGAGAAGATTTCCATCGCGTCGGTTGCCCGAGCAGCAGGAGTTACACCTGGCCTAATTCACAACACGTACCCTGCGGTAGCGGAGAGAATTCGCACGCTCATGGGCAAGTCAGTACGCGCCCAGCGTGATTCGAAACACCAGGCGCTGATGGTTGAGAAGGAGAAAAATCGTGCCCTCCGTGCGGAAAACGAGCAGCTTCTGGAAGAGCTCGCCCGATTGGCATCTGTAAATCAGGTTTTGATACTTGAAATGGCCCACTTGAAGGGGGTCGTTGACGGTAAGGTTGTCACCTTTGTACCGAAGTCAGGGCCCCCTAACGGAAAGGCCCCTGATTGAGTGTGTTGTTCTTCCCTTTTATTTTTCCGTTTTTAAATCAACTTAACAGATCTGCGATCAGACAAAGCTAAAGAAAAATGCTTCACGCCTTATTTGATAATAGCTAAATTTTAAAGCCATATTTTAGTTCCCGTTCCTTGAAGGCCGTAACTCCGCCTTCCAGGATCTCGCATACATGCTGTCGGATGCCCTGAGATCTCAATGGGCCGCCTGTCAGCGGTGCCTCATAAGAGCACTCTAAGCTTCCACTGAAGTATTCGAATCGATAGTTGTCTACAGTGGTGTCCGATTGTTGGCCTGCTTGGTTCGCTACAATTACGCACTCCGCATCAGCTGCTACCACTAGGTTCGCGTTGTGAGTGACCATAATTATTTGGCGTTTTCTTTTTTTCTGCCTGATAAAATCTTTCAGTTGGTCGTAAATAGTTCTGTTATCTAAGTTGTCTTCTGGTTGATCGATAAGAATTGGATGTGATGCGTTGCTTAAATGCAAAATCAAATTTAATAGCACCAATCCACGTTTGCCTGGTGACATGGTTGCAATATCATCGCTTTTATAATGTACGACATAGTTTATATAAAAGCAATCGCTATAAAGTTTTCTAATTACCTCAATGTCTTCTATGCCTTTGCGAGTCGCGGGAATATTGATCTTTTTGATGTAGGTAGAGTGTGTGTTTGTGATGCGTTCTGCATGAGTTTCGATATTGAAGTTTAGCTCGCCCGTGGGTAGTACCAGATCACCTAATAAAGTGCTCATATTACCGCGCCGATCAAATAACAGGGAGAACTCGTTGAACTTATCCTCGTTCAGCATGACTTCTGCTGATACCGCAATGTCGTCTTCAAATTGATAATCCGGCTTTGAGGTTTCTTTAGCATAATCGTAATAGGTTTGTATAAGTTGGGTGTATAGATTGGTTAGCTCTTGCTTGCAATCTAATCCTTGTGTTTTTATTGATGTTTGTTTCTCGGCAATATCATCTAGCTGTTTTAGCTTTCCTTCCTCTGCTTTTAGCTTTTTGGTTGCAAGGTCAAGTGTTGCTTGGTCAGTGATTTTAATTAAAAGAGGTTGAAGTGCTTTGTCGATTTCGCTGGATTCAGTTGCTATTTTTATATTTAATGCTGGTATGTTTTGAATGCTGTGAGATAGTTCTTGCTTAAAGTTTTCAACTGCGCGCAATAGTTTTCGCTCTAAAGAGTCAAGAGCATTGCTTGCAAAGGTTGACTCGCTTGGCAGATCTATATCAGCAAGTATCGAGTCTTTAAGGGTTTCGATTTGGGCATTAAATCTACTCGTGACAGACGCGGTTATCTGCTGACACCCAGTCTCAATTTTGGAAATAATAGCTTCCCGCTTATCAAGGCTTGATTTGCGAGTCGAAAGACGCTTGTATTTTTGCTCCTCTAAATCGGAGAAGCCGGATTTTTCGCGCAAAGTTTTAATTTCAGCCTGCAATCTTTCAATCTCGGCCGTAATAGCAGGTCGCGTTCCAATTGCTTCTGCCTCCTTATTTAGAGAGCTGTACTTGGCTCTAAGCTCAAAAAAAGAGTCGATCTTTTGATTTATATCTTTGTTGGTTGTAACTATTTTTCTTTCTTGGTTTTCAGAAAACTGTTGAAATGTTGAGTTTTGTAGAAGTATGTCCTGCACTAGCGTGTTGAGCTGGGATCTTCCATCTTCCTCGGCGAGATGGTTAATATAGAGCTGAGGTATATATGTTATGGGCTTTTTTTCTGAGGTTTCTGAAAGCCGGCTAACATCGCCGTTAGACCAGTGCACTTCAAAGTCAAGAGACGGTAATCCCGTGTAAGTCGACGCCTTAGCTAACTGTATTTTACTGTCAACTTCTTCTGCATTTACCGCTTTGGCAATATGATAGAGTAATAAAGATTTTCCGGAAGATTTTCCTCCTATGATCGTATTCAGATCCGGATTGAGTTCTTGCCATTCCTCGCTGAATAGCTTTTGCTGCCTATTGTTTAAGAAGCGAACTTTTTCAATGGTCTGGTACGGGCTTTTTTGCTGCGGTGAGAGCTCTTGTATCGCAACCCTTGAGCTAGGATCGTAAATTACCTGTTTTAAGCCTGAAAAAGTTAAATCACCTTTGACCCATGTATGTCTTTTTTTGGCGGGGTTGAATAGCTCATCCCATTTATGTGCGTCGGAGCCCCATAAACAAGCTTTAATTGCTCCAAACTCTTTTATGAAGGAGGCTTTTTCTTTGCCACCAAGAAAGAATGCTGCGGTTTTTTGATTTGACGAAAATATGAAGTGCGCCTGTTTTATAAGGTTTTTGCGTAAATTGTGTCCCTGTGAGTTCCAGTTGACATCGCTAAGGTCTTCGTCGCACGGAAGAGCTGTCAGGTACCTTTCTCTAAAAAAAGCATTCTGATTAAGAAGCCTCGAAATTTCATCTTCATCTACAGATGCGCACATCATTCCAACGAATAGTGCGCTACCACTTGTTGCGAATGGTGGGTGTTCTGCAATCAAACGCTGACCGAGTTCTTCAAGATTAGATCTTGTAAGTGGACGGCGCTCAATTTGGCTGCCAACGGTAGCATTGAAAAAAATCTGGATCTGCGAAATGAAATCGCTTTCAATTTTTTCTACAGGTATTTCATCGGATAATAGAACGTGGTAGTTAACCTTTCGATTCCAGGAAAGATCGGCTTCTTTGCCAATAACCAATTTGTTAATTCGAAACTCTATATTGGGGAATACTTTGATTTCGTTAATAGCAAGAAGAGCTTGGGCATCAAAAAGTTCCTGCATCTTTTCAGGGTTGTCTAAATAATTTTGTTTAAGAATCTTGTACCCTTCTGGTAGATAATAATCGGTAACACCAATTGCGCTAACTCCGGATGCAATAGCTCGCGTGAAGAGTTCAGTTACATATCTGTCCCAATCTTGGCCAAATTCATTTCTGAGCACAGAGGCAGGGGTGTGCACGTGAAGATCCCATTTGCGCCATTCCGATCCTTTTGGGTAAGTCTTATTCACTTCAAATCATCCATTTTAGAGTTGCAAGCTTTCGAGTTTGGCTGTTTTTTCTACTTCCAGTGCGGGTGGCATTGAGCCATCAATGCTATTGAAGCCGATTTCGAGGCGCCTGCATATGTGAACGTTGTTTGGGTGGGCATTTCTCTAGAGATGGGGAAGCATGATCCGTTCGACAGGAACACGGGTTGGCAGGCGTCTGCTACCCACCTGTAGAAACATTGCGCGAGCTCTTACTCCTTCGAGCGCGTCACCTAGACGGTATCGTCGATACTAAATTCTTGAAAACTGTTAGATAGACAATTCATATATAAATCAATGACTTATATGGCGATAACTGTTAGTGTCATTCAGATACTCGGGCGGGTGTGCGGCATGCCGCCGCCGTCCTCCGGCGGGATTGCCGTGGCGCAGATCCTGGGCACCTTGCAGGCATTGGAAGCCCGTGACCCACGCTGGGCCATCGCATCGATGACGCCGCTCAAGAGCCCGTCGCCCGCCGGGCTGGAACCGACGCCCGAGGCCGTGCATCTGCTCGCCGAAGCCGGGCGCCTGGCGTTTGCCGATCGCGCCCTGTATGTGGCCGATACCGACTTCACACCGGTTCCGGTCGCCGGCCTGATCGCCCCGGACTACCTGGCCCAGCGCGCCACGTTGATCGGCGAGCGCAGCATGGGTGTAGCCAAGCCCGGTCAACCGGCCGGCCTGCAGGTGGCGTATGCGCCGGATCGTTCGCCCCTGCGCATCTCCACCTCGCAAGTGGTGGCTGTGGATGACCTGGGCGGTGCGGTGTCGATGACCACCACCGTGGAAGCCGCGTTTGGCTCCCACCTGATGGTCCAGGGCTTTTTGCTCAACAATCAGATGACTGACTTCTCATTTGTCCCCGAAGAGAATGGCCAGCCTGTGGCCAACCGCGTGCAACCCGGCAAACGGCCGCGCTCGTCCATGGCGCCGACCTTGGTGTTCGACCGCCAGAGCGGGGAGCTGCTGGCCACCGTAGGCTCTCCCGGCGGCTCGCAAATCATCGAATACGTGAGCAAGTCGCTGGTGGCCATGCTCGACTGGAAACTCGATCCGCAGGCCGCCATCAACCTGCCCAATTTCGGCAGTCGCAATAGCGCGACCGAACTGGAGGCCGGCCTGTTCAGCCCGACGCTCAAGCAAGCGCTGAAAGACAAGGGCCACACGCTGAGCGAGATCGAGATGACCAGCGGCGTACAGGCCATCGTTCGCATGCGGGACACGCAAGGCAAGGTCTCGCTGAACGGCGGCGCCGATCCTCGGCGCGAAGGCCAAGCGCTGGGCGACTGACTGGAAGGGGCAAGCCCACTCACTGCAACAGGCTCACTCAGCGGCTGATCTTCAGCCCCTTGCGCGCCGCATGCCGCTCCATCGCCAGTTCAATCAGGCGGGTGATCAGCTCGCTGTAGCTCATCCCCGCGGCCTGCCACAACTTGGGGTACATGCTGATGCGGGTGAAGCCGGGCAGTGAGTTGATTTCGTTGATCACCACATCGCCCTTGTCGGTGAGAAACACATCGACCCGCGCCAGCCCCGAGCAGCCCAGCACTTCAAACGCCTGCACTGCCAACTGGCGAATGCGTTCGCTGGCGTCATGGCTGATCGCGGCCGGCACCACCACCTGAGCGGCCTGTTCGTCGATGTATTTGCTGTCGTAGGAATAGAACCCATTGCTCACCACAATTTCGCCACAACCGCTGGCGATGGGGTTGTCGTTGCCCAATACCGCGCATTCGATTTCACGGCCTTGAACGGCGGACTCCACCAACACCTTCTCATCGAAACCCAGCGCCAGTTCGACGGCGGCACGGTACTCGGCGTCGCTGCTGACTTTGCTTACGCCCACCGAGGAGCCCTGATTGGCCGGTTTGACGAACAGCGGCAAGCCCAGCGTCTTCACCGCCTTTTCATACGAGGTGCGCGCCGCATTGCCACGGGTGAGCGTTATAAACGGTGTGACGGCAATTCCGGCGTCACGCAGCAGGCGCTTGCTGATGTCCTTGTCCATGCAGATCGCCGAACCCAGCACATCCGAGCCGACAAACGGCAGATCGGCCATGCGCAACAAACCTTGCAGGCAACCATCCTCACCCAGGGTGCCGTGGACGATGGGGAAGATCACGTCAATATGTTCCAGCACGCCCTGGCCGGAGGTTTCCACCACTTGGCGATTGGCTTTACCGGGCACCACCGCCAGTTCGCGATTGGATTGGTTGAGGGCGATCAAGGCCGGGTTTTCCTGATTGAGCAAGAAGTTCGAGGTGTCGTTGAGGTGCCAGTGACCGGCTTTGTCGATGCCGATCAGGATCGGTTCGAAGCGCGTACGGTCGAGGGCATCCACGATGTTGCGGGCCGACTGCAACGACACTTCATGCTCAGCCGAGCGGCCGCCAAAAATAATACCTACCCGCACCTTACCCATGACCCGACCTCAGTGTTGAACGTAAGGCTTCTTACCATGGGCGCTAAGCGATTGCCAAACGTGCTGTAAGCGCTGTCTGCACAATCGTACAAGACCCCAGCAGACAGCACGCCCACACTGGGTTAACGTGTTTCCACCTCTTTTTTGTGACAAGTCACCATGGGTAACCCGACCTCCACGCTCGACTGGCTCCACCGTGCGCCGCACGCCAGCGGCCTGGACCGTATCGAGGCGTACTTCGCCGGCTTCGCCTTCGACCCGCATCGCCATGACACCTACGCCATCGGGCGTACGTTGCTGGGCGTGCAGAGTTTTCATTACCGCGGCGGCATGATCCATGGCCTTCCGGGTACGACCATGGTGATTCATCCAGACGAGGTCCACGACGGCCGCGCCGGCAGCGAGGAAGGTTTCAAGTACCGCATGATTTATGTCGAGCCTGCGCTGATCCAGCAGATTCTCGGCGGCAAGCCTTTGCCGTTTGTGCCTGGCGGTGTGTCCACCGACCCGCGGCTGTTCCGCGCCAGCGACGTGCTGCTGCAAAACCTGGAATACCCGGTCGACCCGTTGCAGGAACAGGATGCACTGTTCGACCTGGCCCAGGCCCTGAGCGCTGCGGCGGGGGCAATCGTCAGCCGCAAAACCTTCGACTACGTGGCTGCCGAGCGGGCGCGGGAATTTATTCACAGCGCTCTGGGACGCAACATCACATTGGAAGAAATGGCCGAACACGCCGGACGCGACCGCTGGGCGTTGTCGCGGGATTTTCGCCTGCTGTTCGGCACCAGCCCCTACCGTTACCTGACCATGCGCAGGTTGGACTTGGTGCGCAGCTTGCTGGCCCAAGGCCAACCCCTGGTGGACGCTGCGCTGACCGCCGGCTTCACCGACCAGAGCCATATGACCCGGCAATTTCGCAGCACCTACGGCATGCCGCCGTCGCGCTGGGTAAAGATGCTGGGACGTTGAACGCGCTGGTCAGGTTTACAACAGGCGCCCATCGATCGGCTGGCCGATGGTCAGGAAATGCCCGCCCGCCACATGGTGCAGAGTGCGCAGCTCGTCATGCCCATCGAAGTGCCAGTGGCCGTCACTGAACACGCGCTCATCGGCATAGGCGGCCACCACTTCACCGAGGAACAGGTCATAGGTCTGCTGGTTATGCGGCTCGGGGAGCAGGCGGCACTCCAGCCATGCCACGCAACCCTCCAGCAACGGAGCGTCGGTGTGTTCACCTGTGAAGGTGCGCAGGTCATAGGCGGCGAACTTGTCGAGGTCACGGCCGCTGGTCGTGCCGACGGTTTGCACCAGGTCGGCCTGGGCCGCACACGGCACCTGCACTGCGAAGGTGCCGGCGCCTTCCAGCAGTTGGCGGGTCCAGGTGGCTTTGTCCAACACCACCGCGACTTTCGGCGGTTCGAAATCCAGCGGCATGGCCCAGGCGGCCGCCATGATGGTGCGCTGGCCGTCATGGGCGGCGCTCACCAGCACGGTTGGGCCGTGATTGAGCAAGCGGTAGGCCTTGGGCAGGGGGACAGGACGGCAGTGTTCAGGGCTCATGCAGGTCGGCTCTTTAAGCGAAAAAACCTACGATACCTCAAGCACAAGCTCCAAGGGTCAGCTCGACAGTTGATTGGCGAATTGTCCTACAGCGCTGACCACTTTCTGCGCGCCGTCCTGGATTTCCACAATCACTGTGCCCGCTTCCGCCGCCAGGGCCAGGCCTTGCTCGGCTTGCAGTCGACCATCGGTCATCAAGCTGACCGCATCGCGCGCCATGTCTTGGTTCTGGCGCACCACGCCGACGATTTCCTCGGTGGCTTTACTGGTGCGTGAAGCTAACTGGCGCACCTCATCGGCCACCACCGCGAAGCCCCGGCCCTGCTCTCCGGCGCGCGCCGCTTCAATCGCCGCGTTGAGTGCCAACAAGTTGGTCTGCTCGGCGATACCGCTGATGGTCTTGACGATACTGCCGATCACTTGGGACTGAGCGTTCAGCGCCTCGATGCCCTCTCCGGCCTGTTGCATATGCTGGGCCAGGTCGCGCATCACACCCACCGCCTGAGTCACCACTGCGGTGCCGCGCTGTGCACTGTTGTCGGTTTGCACGGAGGTGCTGTAGGCAATATTGGCGGCGTCGGATACCGCCTGTTCGCGGGTGACCTGATCGGTGATCACCGTGGCGAACTTAACCACTTTGTACAGCCGATCGTTAGCGTCGAGCACGGGGTTGTAGGTGGCTTCCAGCCACACCGCGCGGCCATGGCTATCCACTCGTTTGAAGCGCGCCGCGACGAACTCACCGGCGTTCAGACGCTGCCAGAACTGCGCGTAGGCCTCGCTGTTGTATTCCTGTGGTTCACAAAACATCCGGTGATGCTTGCCCTGGATCTGCGCCAGGGTGTAACCCATGCCATTGAGGAAGCGGTCATTGGCGGTGAGCACATGCCCGCCCAGGTCGAATTCGATCACGGCCGTGGAACGCACCAGCGCGCCGATCAGGTTTTCATGCTCGCGCGAGGCTTCGATGGTGCGGGTGAGGTCGCTGGAGAAGATCGAAAAGCGCTTGATCCGCCCGCTTGCGTCGCGCACAGGCTGCACAATCGAGCGCAGCCACGCTTCCTTGCCATTGCCGCGCATCAGGCGCACGGTGCCGGCGAAATGCTCACCGCGTGTCAGCGCATTCTTGAAGCGCAGTTGGAACGAGTCCTGACGTACGTGAGCCGGTACCAACTCTTCAATCGGGCGTCCCAGAATCGCGCTCGCCTGGTAAGCCAACTCCTGCAGAAAATTGGTATTGGCCCATTCCACCCGGCCCTCGGCATCCAGAGTCAAACACAGCATTTCGCTTTCGAGGCTCTCCTTGACCTGATTCAAGCTGGACAACTCTTCGCGAAGAGCTGCTAGCTCTTGCTTCAAACGGGTGTTGAACATGGTTCACCGATGGCGATTAGGGAAATAGATCTGAGCTGCATCGGCGCTGCCGGGGTTTTCTGAAGCCCTAACGAAGCAAGTAGAACCCTAAATATTGGAAAGATGAAACATCGTTGATCCAGCGCAGCTTCCTGTGGCGCCATCGGGCGATCAGGTATGCTTTTGCACGCAGGAAACAAAAAGAAACAATTCCCCAACCTGTTCGATAAGGAGTTCCGTTTTGGAGTTATCGACTGCTGCGTGGATGGTTCACGACACTCGCCTTATGTTTTGCGTCTTACTGGCTATCGCCAGCATCATCGTGCTGATCAGCGCGACCAAGTTACCGCCGTTCCTATCGATTTTGATCGGCACCTTTATCGCTGGGGTCGGCGCCGGCCTGCCGCCGGAAGAGGTGGCTAAAGCCTTCAGTAAAGGCGCCGGGGCGATCCTTGGGGAGGCTGGAATTATCATCGCCCTGGGCTCGATGCTCGGTGCACTGATGGCCGAGTCCGGCGCGGCCGACCGTATCGCCACCACGCTATTGGGGCTGGGTAAGGGCAAGTCATTACCGTGGGTCATGGCCTTGGTAGCGATGGTGATCGGCTTGCCACTGTTCTTCGAAGTGGGCTTGGTGATGATGGTGCCGATCATCTTTGTCATGGCCAAACGTTCAAACCAGCCTTTGCTGAAAATCGCCATCCCGGCGCTGGCGGGTATGACCACGTTGCACGCCCTGATGCCGCCCCATCCGGGGCCGTTGATAGCGGTGGGCGCGTTGCACGCCGACCTGGGCCTGACCATGTTGCTGGGTTTTTGCCTGGCGGTGCCGGCGGTGATGCTGGCCGGGCCGATCTATGGCAACTGGTTGTCCAAGCGCCTGCATGTGGATGAACCTGCCGACATCGGCGCGCTGTTCAGTGCACCGCCCAAGGCCCCGCGCCAGCCGGGCTTTGGCGTGTCGTTGCTGATCATCCTGTTGCCGGTGATTCTGATGCTCGGCAGCACCTTGGCCAAGGTTGCGTTGCCCGCCGACAGCAGCGCCGGCCTGACGCTCAAATTCCTCGGCGAACCGCTGATCGCCCTCGGCCTGGCGGTGATTGGCGCGGTGATCTGCCTGGGCTGGGCCGCCGGCATGCCGCGGGCTGAGGTCGGCAATACCTTGCGCAAGGCCCTCGCGCCGATTGCGGTGTTGCTGTTGACCATCGGTGCCGGTGGCGGCCTCAAGCAAACGCTGCTCGACGCAGGCGTTAGCCAGACCATCAGCAAAGTTGCCGAAGGCGCACACATGCCCTATCTGCTGCTGGCCTGGCTGATCGCCGTGGCGTTGCGCCAAGCCACGGGTTCGGCCACCGTCGCCACCACCACAACCGCGGGCATCCTGGCACCGATGATGGCGGGCCTGGCGGCGACGCAAAGCTCACTGGTGGCCCTGGCGATCGGTGCCGGCTCGGTGTTCTTCTGCCACGTCAACGATGCCGGGTTCTGGATGGTACGCGAATACTTCGGGCTGCAGCTCAAGCAGACTATCTGGGTCTGGTCAGTGCTGCAGACCATCGTGTCCGTGGTCGGCCTGGTCGGTACGTTGCTGCTCTGGCACTTCTTGACCTGACCCTCAGGCCATCAAGGTGTGGCGCTTGCCAAACAGCGCCACACTGCCCACTCCCACCGCCCCCATCACCACGCAGTAGCCCACGCAAATCCACGGGCTGGTGGGCATCAATGCGATCAGCATCAGCGGGGTGGTACTGGCCCACAGCGCGTAGGCGATGTTGTAGGTAAAGGAAATCCCCGATACCCGCACCGGCGCCGGAAACAGACCAACCATCACCGACGGCACAGCGCCCACCACGCCACAGCTCAAGCCCGCCACGGCGTACGCCGCACCAAGCCACACACCGCCGGCGATGAGGCTGGCGTACAACAGCGCAATTCCCACCGGCAGCAAGAGGCTGTAGACCAGCACCGCGCGCCAGGCCCCAATGCGGTCCACCAGCAGGCCGGCGAGCACGCAACCGATATTGAGGAACACGATGCCCAGCGCGCTTAACGCAAAGGTGTGACTGGGGCTCATGCCGAAGGTTTTTTGCATCATGGTCGGGGTGATAACCACCAGCACCACCACTGCCGAGGTGAGAACACAGGTGAGGATCATCGCCGGCAGCAGCACCGCGCGGTGGTCACGCAATACGGTGCGCAGCGGCAGTTCGGCGGCGGCCTGGCGACGCGCCTGCATCTCCAGGAAGACTGGCGTTTCACTGAGCCAACGGCGCAGCCAAACGCCGATTACTCCGAATACGCCGCCGAGCAGGAAGGGGAAACGCCAGGCGTAGTCAAGGATCTCAGCAGCTGTAAAAACTTGCGCCAGTAGCGTCGCGGTCAGGGCGCCGAGCAAGTAGCCGAAGGTCAGCCCTGCCTGTAGGAAACCGAGGGCATACCCGCGATGGTTGCGCGGCGCGTGCTCGGCGACGAAGGTCCAGGCACTGGGCACTTCACCGCCCACCGCCGCACCTTGCAGCACTCGCAGCGCCAGCAGGATCAGCGGTGCGAAATAACCGATCTGGGCATAGGTGGGCATGATCCCGATGAGCAGGCAAGGCAAGGCCATCATCAAGATGCTCAGGCTGAATACCCGTTTGCGCCCCAGGTGATCGGCAAAATGCGCCATCAGGATGCCGCCCAGCGGGCGCGCGAGATAGCCGGTGACAAAGATGCCGAAGCTTTGCAGCAAGCGCAGCCATTCGGGCATTTCCGGCGGGAAGAACAGTTGGCTCAGGGTGAGCGCGAAAAACACAAAGATGATGAAGTCGTAGATTTCCAAGGCACCGCCTAAGGCGGCCAGGCCCAGGGTTTTGTAGTCGGAGCGGGAAAAGCGCTGCGCCTGTGCGACAGAGGTGGCAGTCATGGAATGGCTCGGCAGACAAACAAAATGGCGTGCAGGTTATGAGCTGAACCGGATCATGGCAATCGCGGCAGATATATTTGTTTTCCTCATCGATCAATGAAGATAACCGCATTCCCATATCAATGGCCGTAGCGGAATATGCCGGAAAACTGCCAAACCCATAATAACGACAAGAGGAATGACTCGTGGCCGACGCTATCGAAGAAAGCCGCTATGCCCGATTTGCCCTGCGCTGCTCCAACTTTGCCGAACGCTGGTTCCCGGACTCCTGGGTGTTCGCCGCACTGGCGGTGATCATCGTGGCCGTGGCGACCCTGGGCATGGGCGCCGCTCCGACCGACGCCGCCAAAGCCTTTGGCGATGGTTTCTGGAGCCTGATCCCGTTCACCATGCAAATGGCCTTTGTGGTAATCGGCGGTTATGTGGTCGCCAGCTCACCGCCGGCGGTGCGCCTGATTGACCGGCTGGCGCGCATCCCCAAGAACGGCCGCTCGGCCGTGGCGTGGGTGGCGCTGATATCCATGGTCGCGTCGCTGCTGAACTGGGGCTTGTCCCTGGTGTTCGGCGGGTTGCTGGTACGCGCCCTGGCCCGGCGCACTGATCTGCGCATGGATTACCGCGCGGCGGGTGCGGCCGCCTACCTGGGCCTGGGCGCCGTGTGGGCCCTGGGGTTGTCGTCGTCGGCCGCGCAGTTGCAAGCCAACCCAGGCAGTTTGCCGCCATCGATCCTGGCGATCACCGGGATGATCCCCTTCACCGAGACGATCTTCCTGTGGCAGTCCGGTGTGCTGTTGCTGGCGCTGATCGTGGTGTCGCTGATCATCGCCTACGCCACCGCCCCCGGCCCGAACAGCGCCCGCGACGCCCAGGCTTGCGGCGTCGACCCGGCCTTCAACCTGCCCAAGCCACAGGCGCCGACGCGCCCCGGCGAATGGCTGGAACACAGCCCGCTGCTGACCATCCTGCTGGCGCTGCTGGCCGCCGGTTGGCTGTTCCATGAGTTTTCGACCAAGCCGGCGATCAGTGCCATCTCGGGGCTCAATACCTATAACTTCCTGTTCATCATGGTCGGTGCGCTGCTGCACTGGCGCCCGCGCAGCTTCCTGGATGCCGTGGCCCGTGCGGTACCGACCACCACCGGGGTGTTGATCCAATTCCCGCTGTACGGTTCGATCGCCGCGCTGATGACGGTGGTCAAGGGCGGCGACGGCCAGACCCTGGCGCACCATATCTCAACGTTCTTCACCTCTATTGCCTCCCACGACACCTACGCACTGCTGATGGGGGTGTACTCGGCGGTGCTGGGCTTCTTTATTCCGTCGGGCGGCGGCAAGTGGATCATCGAGGCACCGTATGTGATGCAAGTGGCCAACGATCTGCAGTACCACCTGGGCTGGTCGGTGCAGATCTACAACGCCGCCGAAGCGCTGCCGAACCTGATCAACCCGTTCTATATGCTGCCGCTATTGGGCGTGCTGGGGCTTAAAGCGAGGGATTTGATCGGTTTCTCGTTCGTGCAATTGCTGGTGCACACGCCGCTGGTGTTGTTTTTGTTGTGGGCACTGGGGACCACGCTGGCGTATTTGCCGCCGGTGATGCCGTAGGCGAATGGGGACTGCGCCAGTTATTGCAACGGGCGCAGTCAATCAGGCGTGCCAGCCGGTATATGTACTCGGTCTGATGCGAAATTCTAGTCGGCTGTCAGGCCGTCATCGGGGGCAAGCCCCCTCCCACAGGGCCTCGCAGCTCCGGCAGGTCGCGCCGTTGTCTTGGTTCCGTCATCTCCCACTGCTACCGTCCTGCGAAACATCTTGCAACATCTCGCCAGGACTCCCCCGCAATGAGCGACGAGCACGAAGACCGCCCTTCCACCAATTCCGTAACTCAACCGCCCGTAGACACCAGCCGTCGGCGCTTCCTGGGAGGCGCGGCGGTACTGGGGGTGGGCGCCACCTTGAGCGGCTGCGACCACACCGGCGAAGGGCCAAACCCACCCCAGACACAACCACTGACCCCGCAGGAGCTAGACAAAGCCCTGCGCGACCAGGTTAAAACCGTGGTGGTGATCTACGCCGAAAACCGCAGCTTCAATAATTTGTTTGCGGATTTCCCCGGCGTGGAGAAACCGCTGTCGGCGCTGTCTGCCGCTCAATACCAGCAACGCGACCGCGACGGCAGCCTGTTGGCCACCCTGCCTCCAGCCTGGGGCGGTGTGCTGCAGGTCGGGCCGCAAAGCGTGGACGGCGTTACCTACCCCAACGCAGTTCAATTCCAGGAAAACCTGCCCAACGCACCGTTCGCCCTCAAGGGCCCGAATGCCGAAGATTTGCCGTTGAGCCTTGTGACCCGCGATCTATGGCATGTGTTTTACCAGAACCAGATGCAGATCAACGGTGGCAAGAACGACGGTTTTGTCGCCTGGGCCGACGCCGGCGGGCTGGTGATGGGCCATTACGCCCAGAGCCGTTATTCCCTGCGCCTGTGGGATGTAGCCAAAGAGTTCGTGCTCTGCGACAACTTCTTTCAGGGTGCGTTTGGCGGTTCGTTTCTCAACCACCAATACCTGATCAGCGCCACCGCGCCGGTGTACCCGAACGCCGCACAATCGGTGGCTAAATCGCAGATCGCCACGTTGCAAAGCGATGACCCCACCGACACGCGCCTCAAGCCGCTGGACAACTCCCC
The DNA here is from genome assembly GCF_016307435.1 of Pseudomonas sp. S4_EA_1b. Lineage (NCBI taxonomy): Bacteria > Pseudomonadati > Pseudomonadota > Gammaproteobacteria > Pseudomonadales > Pseudomonadaceae > Pseudomonas > Pseudomonas sp. S4_EA_1b. The sequence continues at coordinate 19,118 of NZ_JAEILC010000137.1, forward strand.
GGCCAGCGCGATGAGCGGCCCGCCGCAGTTCGGCCCCAGCGCCCTGACCCCGGACGGTTACGCGGTCAATACCTTGGCCCCGCCCTATTGGCCGACCTGGATACGCGACCCGCAAAACTCGGATTACTCCAAGCCGGACCTGCCCAATGTGCTGGTGCCTCAGACCCACGAACACATCGGCGACAAGCTGTCGCAGAAGAATATCGACTGGGCCTGGTACGCCGGGGCGTGGCAGGCGACGCTGGATCAGTTCAAGGACTCGGGCGGTATCCCGAAGATCCCCAATTTCCAGTACCACCATCAGCCGTTCAATTACTTCAAGCAACAGGGGCCGCAGAACCCGGCGGAACGCAGCAAACGTCTTCGTGATGGTGGGTTGGGCGATGAGTCCAGTACCAACAAGTTCCTGGCCGATGCACAAGCCGGAAAGCTGCCGGCGGTGACGTTCTACAAGCCCCAGGGCAACCTGAACATGCACGCCGGTTATGCCGATGTGGCTTCCGGCGATCGCCATATCGCGCGTGTCTTGAAGGTGCTGCAGGAAAGCCCCCAATGGAAAAATATGGTGGTGGTGGTGACCGTCGATGAAAACGGCGGCTGGTGGGACCACGTCGCGCCGCCTAAGGGCGACCGCTGGGGGCCGGGCAGTCGGGTGCCGGCGCTGGTGGTGTCGCCGTTTGCGCGCAAGGGCACCGTGGACCATACGGTATACGACACCGCATCGATCCTGCGCCTGATTACCCGGGTATTCCAATTGGAGACCCTGCCCGGCCTCAAGCAGCGCGATGACGCCATGATTGCGCGTGGTCAGGCACCGATGGGCGATCTAAGCAACGCACTGCAGTTTCTTATCCAATAGCGACACCCTTGGCGATTTAGCACGCGGTTTTCCTGGTCAGCCGCTACTGTGTGCAAGTGGGCCTTCATCCCGCGCAGACGGGCTTTCGCTGACAAGGAATCAATTATGTTCAAATCGACCAGGCTGTCCCTGACCCTGGCCGCACTGATGGCCAGTGCGGTCGTGCAGGCCGATATCCAAGTACCTTTGGGCAGCACGCAACGCGTCACCCAATTATTCGCGTTTCCCAATAACTGCAATGTGATCTGTTTTCGGCCATGGACGCTGGAGCAGACCGCTGAGCATTACCTGAACCAGAGCTTGCAACGCGACGGTTACAGCCGCGCCAAAGTCAGCGTGAAAAGCCATGACGGCCAGCTCACCGCGACGTTCAGCGGCGTGCCGGACACCTATGGTCAACCGTTGACCACCCTGCTCGACACCGCCGACCTGGCGTATCAGGGCGCCAGCAAGCTCAATAGCGACGGCAAGTGGGCCTATAACTGGTACCTGTTCCTGCCGCTGGGCATGGCCTTGGAAAACCGTAAGAGCATCGAGTTGCTGCACTTCCCGCCGGACTACTCGTTGACTCAGGCCCAGGACTACCTGGAGTCGGCCACTACCGACCGCTGGGCGACGCTGCTCACCGATAACGGCGTCCCCGCCACCGAGACCCCGGCCTATCAGACCATTATCGATATCGCCCCCATCGCCGCGCCGTCCAACGCCGGTAAAGACCTGGAGGCGGTCTACAGCTACTTCACCGACTACCAGACGCGTATGGTCAAGGAGCTGAGCCTGCTGCCCAACGGAGCGCTGCCGATGGTGGCGTTCGGCGCACCGGTGCGTAACTGGATCAAGCAGCAATATGGGCAAACCGTGAGCGTGCTGGGCCTGGCGCAGATCAGCCCGGCCGCCGGCCAAAGCGTATCGGTGCTGGGTTCCAACCACCCCAGCTACATTTGGTATGCCGCCGACCCGGCGACCTATGACGGCAACGAGCAGAAGGCCGATGAGGCGGGTTTGAAAGTCATGGGCCAGGATTTGAGCGCCGCCTGTTGGCAGGCCGGCATGGGGCAGAAACCGGCCAGCGACCCGAATGTGTTGCTCAAAGCCTGCATGAATACCTGGCAAGTCACGCGCAAGGAGCAGACCTGTGAGCTGTTCTACACCTCGGTACGCAAGCTGACGCCGGAACAAGCCAATGAAAAATGCGCCACGCCGCCGATCAAAACCCATCTCAAACAGCTGAAGGAACCGGCGCCAACCCCCACAATCACGGCGCCAGCGCTGTAAAACGCACAAAAAACAGCTGATTTCTACTGTCAGATTTGACAGTAGAAATCGGATCCAACATCAGCGAGTCTTGCCCGGAGCCCATCTGCTGCAAGACTGGCCGTCAGCCACCACCCGCAGGTCGATGCAGCCTGACCAAGGAGAGTTATGAAGACTCAGGCCATGGCTAAGGCTAAAAATGCCAGAAGTGACTGTCTTTACCCGTTCAAGCCCGCGCTTGGAAATGACTACCCCTCCACACGTGACTTCGACGTCGTGCCATCGGCCGATGGGCTGACCATGCGGATCACTGCGCGCGTCCCGTTCGAAAGCCGCGTTTGCATCGCCAAGATATCGGGCTACGCCTTGAGTGAGCGGCGCTTGCATACCCTGCAACTGTCGTCGCGCATTCATCTTTACGATGGCTGGTTCAGCGGCCTGTTCCCGCACTCCTGCACGCCGAATGTGTTTCTCGACCTGCATTACCTGGAAGTCTGGACCTTACGCGACATCCCTGTCGGCGCCCCACTGACCCGCGACTACGCCAGCACCGAAGACGTGCTGTTCCGGCAATTCGCCTGCCAGTGCGGCGAGTTGAACTGCCGGGGTTGGATCACCGGTCGCGATGAGCCACTGAACGCCGAAGGGCAGGCGTTCATGGCTCGATGGCGCGAACGCAAGCGGCCTTAGGCTTCGCCCAATGGACGCAGGCGGTATTGCGGCGGCAGTTGCTCGAAGCCACTGATGGTGGTGTTCAAACTCTTCCAGCGGCCATCCTTGATGCCGTAAATGCAACCATGGATCGACAGGCTCTGCCCGCGATGCCAGGCGTTCTGCACAATGCTGGTGTGACCCACGTTGGCCACCTGCTGAATCACGTTCAACTCGCACAAGCGGTCGACGCGCTCTTCTTCGGTCTGCAACTGAGCCAGCAGCTCACGGTTTTCGTAGTAAAGGTCGCGAATGGTGCGCAGCCAGCCATCGATCAGGCCGAACTGGCGGTCCTGCATCGAAGCCCGCACGCCACCGCAGCCATAGTGGCCGGTGACGAGGATATGTTTAACCTTGAGCACATCGACCGCGTACTGGATCACCGACAGGCAATTGAGGTCGGTGTGCAGCACCACGTTGGCCACGTTGCGGTGCACAAACAGATCGCCCGGCAACATGCCGACGATCTCGTTGGCCGGCACCCGTGCATCGGAACAGCCGATCCATAGGTATTCCGGGGTTTGCTGGCGGGCGAGCTTGGCGAAGAATTCGGGATCTTCCTGTTTGATCGCATCCGCCCAGCGTTCGTTGTTATCAAGCAGGTCTTGTAGTTCGTTCATCAGGAAAGCCTCAGGAATGATGCGCAGCTGTGTGACACACGACCACTCGTCCAGGTCACGCCGCGCGGCAATTAGCTTGAATCTTTCGGGCGTGGTGCCTGTCCACACACTATATGCCCCACAGTATGAGGATTGGCCATGACTGAATCACGACGTCCCTACGGCGCTACCCAGCCCGAACCGATTGATGACAACGAAGACCGCATGGGCTCGATGCGCGAGCTGGATTTCGACGACGAGGCTCCTAGCGCAGAAATCGGCGACGAAATCCCCCGTGGCGAGCGCGAACACCTGATGCCTGACGAGCGCGTGCGTGAAGCCGGGATGACCGGAGCCTCCACCGACGATCATGAAGCCACCGACGACGACATGAGCCCCGAAACCCTGATCCACGAAGACGGCGCGCGGGATGCGCGAGAGGCCGGGGAAGACAGCCCTGCCGATTTCGATCTAAGTGTTGTAGACGAGGACGATATCGGCGGTGGGAATGGACTGGATGAGGCAGAACTGGCGGATATCGACCCTATAGGTGGCAAACGCTGACTAGCGCGGTTCACCTGTGGGAGGCGGCTTAACCCCTCCCACATTGGCTCGGGTGGTCAGTCGACCAGAGTACAGGCCATGACGACCGCATCTTCCCGGCCACCCACGGCCGGGTAGTAATCCCGGCGACGGCCGATTTCGTTGAAACCGTAGCGTTCGTACAACCGGAACGCTGCGGTGTTGCTGTCCCGCACTTCCAAGAAGCACTCCCGCGCGTTCGCGGCATGTGCGCGGGACATCAGGTGTTCGAGCAATGCCAGGCCCAGACCGCGGCCCTGGTTTTCCGGCTTTACCGTGATATTGAGCAGATGCGCCTCGTCGAGAATGATCTGCACCACACCGTGCCCCACTTGCTGCTCGCCTTCGAACATCAACCAGATCTGGTACTTGCCCAGCCCATCGAGAAAAATCCCACGGGTCCAGGGGTGACTGAACGCCGCATATTCGATTTTCAGCACGGCGTCGAGGTCGGCCTCGGTCATCGGGCGGAAGGATAAAGCCTCACTCATCGGTTGTTTTCCAGCGCGCCATCAGCCGGCGCATGGCTTGCCAGACATCAGCCTTACGCTGTGGCTCTTCCATTAATATTTCCAGGCCCGGCAGGGCCCATACCGAGCCCAGGCTGTCGACCTGCAGCTCGCGATACCACGCCTCGGCGTTGGCTTCACCGGCAAAACGCACAGCGGGCAGGCCGATCAACCACACACACACGCTGGGCTCGTCTTCGAGGCGCGCCGCCACAAAGCCTTGCACAAAGTCGCGCGCAGCCTCGGGGCCTTGATCCATGGTGCCGCGCGTCAGCAGCGGCCAGCGCACCGGGTCGCCGACGATCTGCGGGCTGTCGGGCAGGCCGGCGGCGCGCAGCATGTCCTTGAGCAATAGATAGGCCGGGTCGCGGGTCTGGAAGCGCTCGCCGGTGGGCAGCTCCACCAGCAGCAGGCAACGCCCGGCGCGCAGCAATTGCAGGGCAAAACGCGGCGGCGGCACCACCGGCGCCTTGACCACCGGCGCAGCCTCTTCGACCACGGCCGGCTTGGCCACTGGCGAGGGCCGCGGGACTTCGATCTTGGCCCGCTCCACCGTTGGGCGTGTCTCGGGCGCAGACTTGATCACCGCGACCGGCGGGGCCGCTTCCTCCCCCGAAGACTCGAACACCGCGTCGGGCTCAAGCGCTTGCAGCAGCTCGGGCCGCGACGGTGCGGCAAACGGCAGTTCGGTACGGGGCAGCCAATTGACCACCTGCATGGCGGTCAAGTAAGCGCGACGTCGGGACTCGATAAGCACAGCTCGGCCACTTGTGGATAAGTAAAGAGCGGGGATTCTACCGCTGTTCGCTCACAATCGCCCACTGCACACTGACCGGCTGTGGATAAATCCCCCGTCCGATGCAGTACAATCGCGACTTTTAATCGCCAACCAGCGGCCATTCCCATGATCGAACCCAAGCGCGTCCTGCGCGCCCTCGCCGAACACTGGGCCTTACTTGAGCCACTGTGCGAACACTTCGACCAAGGCACCCTGAGCCTCGGCGAGCTGCGCGCGCAACTGGCCGCCCAACAACTGGACAGCACGCCCCAGGACATCACCAGCCTGTTGGACGTGTGGATTCGCCTCGACATCCTCGTGCCTGTGGCCAAGAGCCCGAATCGCTTCGAGCTTAACGCGCAGATCCACGATTTCCTGGCCTATCTTCGCAAGGAGCACCGGCTGGGCCTGTGCCTGGAGATCGAAGCCTACCTGCGCCACCTTGAGCGCCTGGCCGGTTATATCCAGGACGCCTTCGACATCCGCGACGGCCACGACCTGGCCCGCCAACTGCGCTTGCTCGACATGCGCGTGCGCGACGTGCTGAAAAAACTCGCCAACGACGAACAGGCCCTGGCCGCTGTGGCCGACCGCGCCAAGACCAGTGACCGGCAGATCCCGTTGCGCCAGCGTTACGCCGAGGTCTTGGCGACCTGGGACGAATACGTCGAACCGATGATCCAACTGGTGAACGCCGACGGCGCCTTCGAACAAGGCGTGCGCAAAGTGGAAAACGTGCTGTTGCGCCTGCTCACCGAACAGCAGCGCCTCGGCCATCTGGTGGAAGATGACATGCTGCTGCGTACCCACGCGCGCATCCTCGAAATGCAGACCAGCGCCCAACTGACCTTGCGCCATGCGCGGGAACTGTTGCTGCCGCTGCGTGAAGAAGCGCGCCGGCACAACGCCGTGACCCGTGGCGCGGCGCTGGCCTTGTCGGCCATTCGACGCAAGGGCCTGGACGCGGTGCCGCAAGCGGCAATGCCGATGTTTACCCGACCGCAAAGCACCTTCCTGGGCAGTGCGAGCCAGGTCGAAGCCTATGTGTATGCCCTGGCGAATTTCGAGCCCAAGCCTGCGCGGTTCCCCAAGGCTCACAAGTCCCACAAGGGCGAAGCCCAACGCGCGCCGCGCACGGTCAAAGAGATGCTCGAACGCTGCGAAGACGCGTTGCCGATGCCGGACTTGATGTCCTGGCTGCTGGAGCAGGAACCGGACGGCGCCACCGACGAATTGCTGTACTGGTTCTCGCGCCTGTCCCGCGAAAAACGCTTCAAGCGCGAACGCCTGGAACGTCGCGACTATCACACCCACGAGCACCAGGTCAGCCTGCGCTCCTTCGCCCTGCTCCCGGCCACGCCTGACGCGGCCGAGCATTCTGCGAGCACTCCTCATGCATCTTGATCTATCCGAACTGTCCCAGCTGGCGCCGATCTTCCGCGAGCTGTTCAAGGGTTACCATGTCAGCCGCCGCGACCCGGAGCTGTACGCCCAACTGTCGAACTTCCAGGACCAGTACCGCACGTTGTTCAAGGCCCTGGGCTTTGAGCTGGTTTGCGACACTCGGGGCTTCTACTACTTCGTGCCCGACACCGCCGTGGCTGCCGCGCAGGTCAACAAGACCGCGCAGCGCCTGGCGCTGTTCACCTTCATCATCGTCGAGCACCTGGCCGACCAGGGCCGCGACCCAATCGCTGTGCTGGACGGTGGCAGCCTGGGCCGCGACGAGCTGCCGTCGCTGCTGGAAAAGTACCGCGACCTGTTTATCCAGGCCGAAGTGCAGACCCAGGAAGAACTCGAAGAAAAAATCATGCGCCGCATGACCCAACTCGGATTCGCCAGCGAAGACAACGGCGTGTACCGCTTCCTGCCGCCGATGCACCGTTTCCTCGACGTGTGCCTGTCGGTGCAGCAGGACCGCGACCTGGCAGCCAGTGTGCACAGCGTCTTGCCACTGCCGGCGCCGGTGATCATCGACGAAGACAGCGATGAGAAACTGCTGCAGACCGATGACCCGCTGGACCTCAGCGAGTTTGACAACGAGAGCGAAGAAGACGCCCTGGCCCGCGCCATTGCCGAAGAACAGGAGACCGACGCATGAGTAAGGAACGCTACGGCATCCGCCGCTTCGCCCTATTGAACACCGCCGGTTACAGCCTGGGCTTGTTTCCGCTGGAAGAGCCGCTGTCGGTGTACGGCGCGAACAACCTGGGTAAGTCCGCCTCAATCAACGCCCTGCAGTTCCCGATCCTGGCACGCATGTCGGACATGAGTTTCGGCAAGTACACCCTGGAACAATCGCGGCGCTTCTACTTTGCCAGCGACACCAGCTACATCCTCGTGGAAGTCTCCCTGCCCCACGGCCCGCATGTGATCGGTGTGGTCGGCCGCGGGCCAGGCGGTGGTTTCGGCCACCAATTCTTTGCCTATGCCGGCAAGCTCGACCTGGCCCACTACCAGAAAAACGACACCTGCCTGCGTCAGAAAGAACTGTTCACCAACCTTGAACGCGAGGGCCTCAAGGCTTACGAACTCAAGCCGGATGAACTGCGGCGTTTGCTGGTCGGCGGTCACACGTCGATCCCGCTGGACCTGACATTGATCCCGCTGCGCTCCACCAGCGAGCAGAGCCTGAAGACCTTCCGCGCGCTGTTTATCAACCTGCTGCACATGCGCGAAATCACCGCGGCCAAGCTCAAGCAGCTGTTCCTCGATGCGTTTGAACACAGCCTGCGTTCCGGCAGTGTGGATTACATCGCCGCGTGCGAAGAAGCCTTCCGCGATGTACGACGCATGGAACAGGACTACAACTCCCTGGTGGCCGCCGGGCCGCTGGTCGAAGCCCTGGCCAATGGCGTGAAGCACCGCGACATCCTGCGCGGCAAACTGCATCGCCTGTCGCCACTGTTGGATTCGCTGCTGGGCACCTGGTCGGACTACGCCAGTGCACGCAAGGAAGAGCTGACCATCCAGGCCGAGCATTACCGCAACGAACAGGACGCGCTGCAGAACGACCAGCGCGGCGGCACTCAAGAGCTGATGCGCCTGGAGCGGGAAATCAGCGGCATCCAGCGTTGGCTGGGTGAATTGTCGGTGCTCAAACATCGCTTCGCGTTGGTGGACGATGTGAAAGTGCTGGAGCAGCAATTGCTCGCAGCCAAGGATGCTCACGACGAACTCGCGGGCGCACTGGCGCAGTCGCGACAGTTCAGCGCCGAAGACTTGGACGAGCGCTTGCGTGACCTGGAAAAGCGCTTGAAGTCGGTCAAGCAGCAGCTAGACCATGCGGACAACAACAGCTACGCCAAGCTGCGGGAAGAATTCTCACAGCAGGATGTCGAGCGTCTGATGCGACTGTTCAACAGTTCGCTGTTCAGCCTGCCGTTGGGCGAGCATGGCATCACGCTGGATGAGGATGGCCTGTGGGTTAAATCCCTGGAGCAGATCCTTGATGGCTTCAAGGGCGAGCGCTTTGAAGTGCCGGGGTTGTCTATCGACATTTCCCACATCGAACAGCCGGCATTGCAGGCCCTCGCGGATCGTGCGGCGTTGCGCGACCAGAAAGAGCGCCTGGAAAAAGAACTCAAGCAGCTCAAAACTCAGCAAGCCGTGGCGGCTGACCGCGCCGCGAGCAAAACCCAGACCGAAGCGCTGTACCAGCAGGTGCTGGACGCACAGAAAGCCTTGGAAGATTTCCGTCGCGCGCAAACCCTGAGCGCCGAAGAAGGCGAAAAACTGGAAAGCCTGGCGCAGATGGAAGCGGCCCAGGACGAGTTGAAGCGCTCCAGCGACGCGTTTACCGAACGGGTCCAGCAACTGTCGGCCAAGCTGCAACTGGTCGGGCGTCAAATCGGCGACATGGAAGCCAAGCAGCGCACATTGGATGACGCGTTGCGCCGTCGTCAATTACTGCCTGCGGACTTGCCGTTCGGCACGCCGTTCATGGACCCTATCGACGATTCCATGGACAACCTGCTGCCGCTGCTCAATGACTATCAGGACAGTTGGCAGGGCCTGCTGCGCGCCGACGGCCAGATCGAAGCGCTGTACGCTCAGGTGCGCCTCAAGGGTGTGGCCAAATTCGACAGCGAGGATGATGTCGAGCGTCGCCTGCAACTGCTGATCAACGCCTATGCCCACCGCACCGATGAAGCCCTGACCCTGGGCAAGGCACGCCGTGCGGCGGTCACTGATATCGCGCGCACCTTGCGCAATATCCGCAGCGACTACGACAGCCTGGAACACCAATTGGCGCTGTTCAACCGCGAGATCAACAAGCGTCAGGTGTCCAACCTGCAGAGCTTCCGCATCGTACTGGCACCGAACAAGGAAGCGCTCAAGCATATCGACCAGATCATCCACAGCGCCGGTCAATACGAAGAAGGCGAAACCTTGTCGGTGTTCGATCTCAGCCAGAGCGCCGAGCAGGACAACAAGAACGAAGAAGCCAAGGAATACCTGGCTCGCCTGGTGGCCGCCAACCATAACCAGTTGGGCCTCAAGGATCTGTTCGAGCTGGCCTTCGAAATCACTAAAGTCAACGGCCAGCCGGTGATTCACACCGATATCGATGGCGCGGCGTCCAACGGCACCACCATGACGATCAAGGCGCTGACCAACATGTATTTGTTGCTGCACTTGATGGACCGCGACCAGGCCGGTCGTGTGCGTTTGCCGTACTACCTGGATGAAGCGGCGGATATTGATGAGAAGAACCAGGCCGCGCTGCTGGAAACCAGTTTGCAGCTGGGCTTCGTGCCGATCCTGGCGAGTGTGAAACCCCAGGTTTCCGCCCAGGTGGCTATCGACTTGGAAGGCGGTAGCGGACCGAATGGTATCTACATCGACGAGGCGGACTGGAAGTACATCCGTCGTCGTGATGTGGTGAAGGCCACGGTAAACGTGCAGGCGGATGAACCGGAGCTGGATGAAGTCTGACCGGTTGCACTGAAATGCAAAAAGGCCGCGATCTTATGGATCGCGGCCTTTTTTTGTGGTGATGTTGAGGCTCTTGTCGGGAGCAAGCCTTCCCACATCCTGATTTATGTGGGAGGGGGCTTGCCCCCGATTGCCGCGCCTCGGTTTATTTGCCCAGTGGAATCTTGGGCGCCCAGGTCAGCCATTCATCTTCGAACTTGTCGAACAGCGGAAAGGTTTGTTGGGCACGCGCTGCGTTACCCATGCGCTCACCCTCCGGCGTGGCGAATGCAATACCACCCGCCACTAGAGTCTCCAGGGACTCGGTGCGTACCGTTGCGCCTTTGAACAGGCCGAAGTCGAGCCCGAACCCACTGGTGTTCCAGAAACGGCTGCCACTGCGCACCAACGGCGCGTACTTGGGTTCGATCAGGATATGGATCAACACACGGTCGGCGGTCTGGCCCAGCTCGTAACCGGTGACTTTGCCCACGGTGACTTCACGATAGGTAACCGGCACGCCTTCCTTGAGAGAACCGCGACGCGCTGCGCTCAGGACCAGTCTCAAACCAGCTTCTTGGTTCACGACTTCCGGCGGTTGATTTAGCGCGACGAAATTTTTCTGCGGGCCGGCATTTTTCGCCGCCGGTTGCACCTCGATGTACTGACCGGTGACCAAGGTTTCGAGGTTGGACGTTTTCATCAGGCCCAACTCAGGCTTGACCACCCAGAACTGACTGCCGACGCGCGCAACGCGATCGGCCACTTGGGTGATACGCGCACTGAGCATGACCGACTGCATATCGGCACTCAGGTCGACACTTTCGATCTTGCCCACATCCAACCCCTTGAAGCGCACCGGGGTTCCTGGGCGCAGGCCATCGGCGCGGTCGACCTTGATGGTGACGAGGGTCCCATGTTGATTGGCGGCCTCACGGTCGGCAAACAGACGGAAGCGAGGGATACGTTTTTTCAGCGGAACGTTTGCTTGCGGGGTTTCGAAAGCGATACCGCCGGCCATCAGGCTCGCCAGGGACTCACTTTTTACTTGGATACCGCCGGTCAGGCCGCCGGTCAGGGTCACGCCGCTGGCATTCCAGAACCGCGTCGAACCGTTGACGAGGTTCTCGTATTCCTTCTCGATGTGAACGCCAATCACCAGTTGCTTGCTCTTGCGCGAGAATTGATAGCTCTGCACCGAACCGACTTTGACCTGCTTGTAGAGTATCGGGCTGCCGACATCCAGGGAGCCCAGGTTGTCGGTGAACAACACCATATGCAGGCCCGGAGAACGCAGGTCCAACGGCGGCGCTTTGGCCCGCGCGACAAACTCACGTTGCGGGGCACTGCCTTTGTCACCAGGGCGGATGGCAATGTAGTTACCTTTGACCAAGGCTTCCAGACCGGTGATGCCGGCAAGGGAGATGGAAGGTTTCACCACCCAGAACTGGGTGTCCTGCACCAGGTAATCTTCGGCCAAGGGGTCTAGGGTCAATTCCGCATTGGCGCTGGACAGATCCGGATCGATCTTCAGAGTTTTCAGGCTACCGACCTGGATGCCCTTGTACATGACCGGCGTGCGCCCCGCTTGCAGGCCTTCGAAGTCAGCCAGCTTGACCTTCACACGAATACCGGCGGCGGCCGCGTCGAAATCTTCGTACAAGCGGAACGGCAAGCTTGGATCGGTGGGCGGACTGTCTTTGCGATTTTCTGGCGTGGCGAAGGCGATACCACCGGCTACGATGCTGGAAAGCGACTCGCTGCGCACTTTGACGCCGGAGAGGTTAGCGTCGATGCTGATACCGCTGGCGTTCCAAAAACGCGTGTGTTTGCGCACCAGGTGCGCGTAAGTCGGCTCGATGTAGAGTTTGATCTCAACGGTGCTTTGATCTTCGGACAGCAGATAGCTTTTGACCTGACCCACCTGGATCTGCTTGTAGAACACCGGGCTGCCCCGGTTGAGCGAGCCGAGGCGGTCGGCTTTGACGGTCAGGTGCAGGCCGGGCTTGGCGTCGGACAGAGGCGGTTCTTCGGAGAGCGCCTTGAATTTGCGAGTGGGTTCGCCATCGCCAGGGCTGGCAGCGATGTAGTTGCCTGATACCAGGGTTTCCAGACCGGTGATGCCCGCGAGGCTGACGCTGGGCTTGACCAACCAGAAGCGCGTGTTGGTTTTGAGGTATTGCTCGACGTCCTTACCCATCTCGATGGTGGCGATCACCCCGCGATTGTTGCCTTCGTCATCAAGTGCCAAGGCTTTGACCTTGCCCACGGGCATGCCTTTATAAACCACTTCGGTTTTGTTGACCTGGATGCCCTCGCCGCTTTCAAAGCGCACCTGGATTTCGATGCCCTGCTGGGAGTAAGCACGCCACCCCAGCCACCCGCCGATAATCAGGGCAATCAGAGGCAACACCCATATGGCTGACCAGTTGGAAGCAGGGCGGGTTTTAGCTTTAGGCAAGTCACTCATGGTCGTCGTCCGACTCCGTGTTATCCCAAATCAGTCGGGGATCGAAAGTTACAGCGGCAAGCATCGTCAAGATCACCACACTGGCGAACGCCGCAGCGCCGAGGTTGGCCTCGACGCTGGCAAGTCGTCCAAAGTTTACGACCGCCACGAGGATGGCGATCACGAAGATATCCAACATGGACCAGCGGCCAATGAATTCAATAAAACGGTACATCACGATACGTTGTTGCGCCGAGAGCGGTTGATGGCGCTGCACCGAGAACAGTAACAAACCGATACCCACCAGCTTGAATGTCGGCACAAGAATACTCGCGATGAATACCACTGCGGCAATCGGGTACATACCATGCTGCACCAGCTGGATAACACCGGCCATAATGGTACTGGGATCGCCCTGCCCCAAGGAGTTGACCGTCATGATGGGCAGCATATTGGCAGGGATGTAGAGCAAAGCGGCGGTGATCAACAACGCCCAAGTACGCGTAAGGCTATCAGGGCGGCGAGCATGAACCAGCGCGCCACAGCGGCTGCACACTTGCTCATCGACATCTGGCTCTTGCTTATTCAACTCATGGCATTCGGTGCAAATCAGAATGCCCGCATCAATCGCCCGCATGATCATCCTCCCCTGACAGCGCTTGCCAGATCTGGTGGGGCGACATCACCACCTCAAGCAGGACCTGAACCATCAACAAACTGACAAAGCAACCAAGGCCCAGGCCAATCGTGATGGACGCCATGTCAGCGAGCTTGACGATCGCCACCAGTACGCCCATCAAGTAGACCTCCAGCATCCCCCAATCTCTCAAGTGGTGGTAAATACGATAGAGCAGCAGGCCATAACTGCGGCCGATGTTCCACCGTATGCTCAGCAGCACGGCTAACTGACACAGCAACTTGAGCAAGGGAATGCCCATGCTGCAAAGGAAGACCACGATGGCCACACCCTGCATGCCTGTGTCGAAGAGACCGACAACGCCGCTCCACACGGTGTCCTCGGAAGACTGACCCAGTAGATTGAGCTGCATGATCGGCAGAAAGTTCGCAGGGATGTACAACAACAGTGCAGCAAGTACCAAGGCAAGGCTTCGCTCAACCACGTTATGTCGGTGAGCGTACAGCTCGTAACCGCAACGTGGGCACTGGGCTTTTTCGCCAACAGCGAGCACGGGTTTGCGCATCAGCAGGTCGCACTCATGGCAGGCCACCAGGTCGTCCAGCGGTAAATCCGACACCTCTGTGGCATCAACCGGATCGGGCATAGTAGGGCTCTGACTCTAAAAATGGTTAGGTGCCTATTCTAGTGGTCTGGTTCAGAAATAACTGTTCAAATTTGTCGGCGATTTGGCGGTGCTCTTGGACTGAGTAGAAGGTAAACCTAATCGAGCTTCTAATGTTTTCGAGCGAGCAAAACAAAACCCCAATTG
>NZ_JAEILC010000138.1:0-11258 GCF_016307435.1 Pseudomonas sp. S4_EA_1b
GTTTTTGCCTGACCCACCGCAGTGTCGGCAGGGGGACCGCTTCGCGCCCCGGCGCGGGGCAAGCCCGCTCACCACAACCACACTCTCGCAAGCTTAGCCACGACGGTACATGCCCCCGACCCGTTGTAGTGAGCAGGCTTGTCCTGCGCTGGGCTGCGAAGCGGCCTCGCTCCAGACAATGTGATTTATCTGGTAAACCGAGGTGCCTGGGTTTGGGGCCGCTTTGCGCCCCAGCGCGGGGCAAGCCCGCTCACCACAACCACACACTCGCAAGCTTAGCCACGACGGTACATGCCCCCGATCCGTTGTAGTGAGCAGGCTTGTCCTGCGCTGGGCTGCGAAGCGGCCCTAAAACCAGGCGACTGTTTTTGCCTGACCCACCGCAGTGTCGGCAGGGGGACGCTTCGCGCCCAGGCGCGGGGCAAGCCCGCTCACTACAGAAGCCTAAAATTTTAGGGTTGGCTTTGTTTGGCCAGGCGCTCCAGCCCTTCATGCAAGGCCGGGAACAGGCTGTTGTTGAAGTTGTTCCAGCGCAGTTCGAGGATGGTGTCGTCCGCTGCGATGTCGGTGTTGAGCACGTCATGGAACACTTCGCCGGAGTCGATGCCATTGTCCACGTAGTGGAACGAAGCGCCGGTGCGGTACAGCGGCTCGCATGGCTGGGTTGCCTTGGTCGTCCAATCCACCACCGCTTGGCCACGGGCGCCGTACAGCGCGTTCCAGGTGGCGTAGGCGCCACGGCGCTCGTAGGGCGAGTCGATGCGAGTGATCCCAGGGTGAATGTTCATGATCCGACGGGCAAACGGCGCACCCGGCCGTACCAGTTCATCGAGGATCACCAGCAGGCCGTCGAGCACCACGATATCCGCCTTCAATTCCACCAGCGTGTCATGCAAACGACGCTCGAAGTCCTGCTTGCCGGCGATGTGTTCGGCACTGCCCCGTGGCAGGCGGCGGTAGGTGGACGGCACGCTCAGCAGCAAATCGTTGACCAGCGTGCCCTGCACCCGCAGGTCAGCCGGGTACAGCCACTGGCGACCCGGCTGGTAGGCAAAGCCATAATCGGCCACCAGTTGCTGATCCCGAGGGTTCTGCTCATCGTCGTCATACACCACGCCTACCAGGTGATAAGCCTCGCCCAATGGCGTGTCGTTGAGCGACCCCACCAGAAACTCCAGCACCGACTTCATATAGCGCTGGTGATCCTTGTAGGCCACCGGCTGCCCGGCCTTATCGGCGGCGGCGTTTCTCAGGGACCACACGTACACCAGATTCTTCTTCGTCATTGTTTCGCTCTCGCTGAAGGGATCACGCACCGCGCGGCTACGCGTGCGCCTACACAACAAGAACGAACCAGCCCCCGGGCAATTTATCCGCCGCCTTCACCGCCAGGCGCGTCAGGCTAAATCGTCACGGCAATGCTTCGTTTGTCATGGGTAAGGGTCTGTGTGCCCAGCCCCCTCTTTTCACTTTCCGGGAAGTACTTATGACCGACCCCAAGCGCGGCGCCTTCAACGGTCTGCTCGCATTGCTCAGGCCCTTTCGCACCATCGTCACGGTCTCCGTGGCCCTGGGCATGGCCGGCGGCCTGGCCATCACGTTGCTGCTGGCGACGATCAATAACGCCCTGCACTCGCCCCAAGGCATGACCCAGGGGGTGATCCTGACTTTTGCTGCGTTATGCGTGTTGGCGTTGGTCAGTTCGATCGTGTCGGATATCGGCACCAACTTTGTCGGTCAACGCATTATTGCGGCGCTGCGCAAGGAGTTGGGCGAGAAAGTGCTGTCGGCGCCTATCGAACAAATCGAGCGCTACCGCACCCATAAGCTGATCCCAGTGCTGACTCACGACGTCGATACCATCAGCGATTTTTCCTTTTCTTTCACGCCCCTGGCCATCGCTACTACGGTGACCCTCGGATGCCTGGGCTACCTGGCGTACCTGTCGGTGCCCATGTTCCTGATCATGGTCGTGGCGATTGTGATCGGCACCGCCGTGCAGTACGCGGCGCGTTCTGCGGGCATCCAGGGTTTTGAAGCGGCCCGTGACCAGGAAGACGAGTTGCAGCGTTATTACACCGCCATCGCTTCGGGCGCCAAGGAGTTGCGCATCCACCGCCCCCGTCGCTACCGGATGAATACCCATCGCATCCAGGCGACCGCCGACCGCATCGGTGATATCCAGATCCGCTCGGTGAACATCTTCATCGTCGCCAAAACGTTCGGCTCGATGCTGTTCTTCGTGGTCATCGGTCTGGCGCTGGCGTTCCAAGCCTATTACCCCAGCCCTGACCCGGCCGTGATCACCGGTTTCGTCCTGGTTTTGCTGTACATGAAAGGCCCACTGGAACACGTAGTGACCGCGCTGCCGATCGTCAGCCGTGCGCAGATCGCGTTCTCGCGTATCGCTGAACTGTCCGAGCGGTTCTCATCCCCTGAGCCCCATCTGCTGCTCGAAGACAGCGAGGCGCCAAAACCGGTGGTGCACAGCCTGGAACTGCGTGGGGTGAGCTACAGCCCGCCGCCGGTGGACGGCAGCGAACCGTTCCATCTGGGCCCGATCGACCTGAGCATCAAGCAAGGCGATATCGTATTTATTGTCGGCGAAAACGGCTGCGGCAAGACCACGCTGATCAAATTGCTGCTGGGGCTTTACACCCCGCAATCCGGCGAAATCCACCTCAATGGCCAACCCGTTAGCGCCACGAGCCGTGACGATTACCGCCAACTGTTCACCACGGTGTTCGCGGACTATTACCTGTTCGATGATCTCGTTCAGGGCGGAGGGAAAACCTCGCTGGATAGCGCAGCCCAATACCTGGAGCGCCTGGAAATCGCGCATAAGGTCACGATCAAAGACGGTGCGTTCAGTACCACCGACCTCTCCACCGGCCAACGCAAGCGCCTGGCACTGGTCAACGCATGGCTGGAAGAACGCCCAGTGCTGGTGTTCGACGAATGGGCCGCCGACCAGGACCCGGCCTTCCGTCGCATCTTCTATACCGAGCTGCTGCCGGACCTCAAGCGCCTGGGCAAAACCATCGTCGTGATCAGCCATGACGACCGCTATTTCGACATCGCCGACCAGTTGGTGCGACTGCGCGCGGGCCAGGTGGTGCATGAACGGGAGCTGGCGTGAATTTTTTTTCCGGTTTCTGCAGGTAGGAACGTCTCACTACTGTTAATGAGAACTAACCTCAATAAAATCAAACTGCCCACCTAAAACATAGAAGAGAACGCCCCATGTCTGCACGACTCGGTCTGAGCCCCTTGAGTAAAGCGCTATCCATGCGAAGGGCCCTGCATGTCAACCTCAAGCCCAGCGCGCTCGCGCTTGCGGTGTCGCTGCCTCTTGCCGGTTATGTTCAAGCCCAGGCGCTTGAGATCAATATTCCTGCACAACCGTTGGGGACGGCGCTGCAGGAATTTGGTCGCCAGACCAATATGCAAGTGTTGTACAGCCCGACGGACGTCCAGAACAAAAGCAGCGCCACAGTCAAGGGTAAGCTCGCACCGGAACAGGCCATCGCCGCGCTGCTCAAAGGTTCGGGGATAAACTACAGCTTGCAGGGCAACGCCATAACCATCAGCGCCAACAGCAGCTCCAGTACCCTGGAGCTGGGTGCGACCCAGGTCAACGCGAACCAGTTGGGTACGGTCACCGAAGGCACCGGTTCCTACACCCCAGGCACCATTGCGACCGCCACGCGCATGGTCCTCACCCCCCGACAAACGCCGCAATCGATCTCGGTGGTTACCCGCCAGGCCATGGATGACTTCGGGCTGACCGGCATCGACAACGTGATGCGCCATACACCGGGCATCACCGTCTCGACTTACGACAGTGAACGCACCAACTATTATTCGCGCGGTTTTGCCATCCAGAACTTCCAGTACGATGGCATTCCAATGACCCGTAACGCGCCCTACTCGGCCGGGCAGACCCTGACCGATATGTCCATCTACGACCGGGTCGAAGTGCTCAAAGGCGCAACCGGCCTGCTCACCGGCGCTGGCGGCCCCGGCGGCACCATCAACCTGGTGCGCAAAAAACCTACTGCGCAGTTCCAGGGGCATGTGGAGCTGGGCGCGGGATCGTGGGACAAATACCGCTCGGAAATCGACGTCAGCGGCCCCTTGACCGAGACCGGTAACGTGCGAGGTCGCGCCGTGGCTGCGTACCAGGACGAGCACTCGTTCATGGACCACTATCAGCGTAAAACCAGCGTGTTCTACGGCATTCTTGAAGTCGACCTGGATGAAGACACCCTGCTCACGGTAGGCGCCGATTACCAGGACAACGACCCCCAAGGCTCCAGCTGGTCCGGCAGCAGTCCTGTGTATGACTCGGCAGGCAACCCGATCACCTTGCCGCGCTCCTTCAACAATGGCGCGAAATGGAGCAAGTGGGAGCAATACTCGCGCACCGCGTTCGCCACGCTGGAACACACCTTCAGCAACGGCTGGGTCGCCAAAGGGCAGTACAACCACCAGATCAACGGCTACAACGCTCCCCTGGGCTCCCTGGCCTCACCGAATCCGACCACCGGGCTGTCTTCGGTCTATGGCCAAAAGTACACCGGTGAAACCGTCAGCGACAGCGGTGATATGTACCTGACCGGCCCATTCAGCATGCTCGGGCGCGAACACGAGCTGGTGATCGGCTCGTCCATCTCGTCGTCCCATTGGGTTGGCAAGGACTACTACAGTGCGACATACACCAATAACGTCATTGACTTCTACAACTGGAATGGCGACAGCATTGAGCCGAACTGGGGCGATGTCGGTTTCAAAAACGACGAAACCACCCGCCAATCCGGCGTGTACATGACCGGCCGTTTCAGCCTGACCGATGACTTGCACCTGTTGCTCGGCACGCGTATCGCCAACTATCAGGTCACGGGTACCAGCGATACCAAGGACACCGGCAAAGTCATTCCCTATGCCGGCCTGACCTATGATCTGGACGACAACTACTCCCTCTACGCCAGCTACACCGAGATCTACCTGCCGCAAACGGCGTATCGGGACGCGAGCAACAAAATGCTGGAGCCGGATGAAGGCACCAACTACGAGATCGGTCTCAAGGGCGAGTTCTACGAGGGCCGCCTGAACGCCAGCCTGGCTTACTTCGAAGTGCATGAGGAAAACCGCGCGGAATTCGACAGCACCGCCGATAAGTCCCTGGTCGACAACCCCTACAAGGGCATCACCGCCAAGACCAAAGGCTATGAAGCGGAAATCTCCGGCGAACTTGCACCTGGCTGGCAATTGCAGGCCGGATACACCCATAAGATCATTCGCGACCAGAGCGGTACGAAGGTGTCCACGTGGGAACCGGAAGATCAGGTCAACTTCTACACCACCTACAAGCTTACCGGCCCCTGGGACAAACTCACCCTGGGCGGTGGCGCGCGCTGGCAGGGTGAGGGTTGGCAGTACCTGAACAACCGCCCGAAAAGGACCACCGACAAATTCTCGCAGGACCCGTACTGGCTGGTGGACGTAATGGCACGCTACCAAGTGACCGACAATGTGTCCGCCACCCTCAACGTCAACAACCTGTTCGATAAGAAGTACTACACCAACATCGGCTTCTATAACTCCTCGTACTACGGTGACCCACGCAACGTCATGCTAACCACGCGCTGGAGCTTCTAACTCGGCCGTAATAAAAAAGCCCCTGGCCATTTATGTGGCCAGGGGCTTTTGTTTGCGTGGGGCATTAGCCCATGACTGATGCAAAACTGCCGACAAACTGAGGGTTATCGACAATCCGGTCGTGAGTCGTGTCGATCAGCGTCGACTGGGTGATCCCCGCCGCGCCGATGACGGCCCGCATACTGGACTCAATCAGCTCACGATGCTGCCCGCCCTTGCTGCGCGATGCCCACCAGCAAGCGATGGGGGCTTTGATCGGCGCATAGTCGGCGTCCTGCAACCTGAGGTCCAGCAAGCGTTTCACCTCCCAGGACACCTGCGCTTCACTGCCCTCCAGCAACTCATGCCGCAAGCCTTCGTAGGCAGTGCCCAAGGTTCGTTGCGCCCAGCTATCCACCCTCGCCCACCGCTGCGTATCGTCACCCTCGTCTCTGCTGCCCAGCCACACGGCGTGGATCTGTTCGGCATGGTGCGGAAATAGCACACCGAGCATCTCGGCGCGTTGCTCGCTGACGGACACCACGCGCTCTTCAGCGGCGGTTTGTGCATCCCAGAACCCGGCGACGCGGTACGGCGGCGGCGCATCGATCCAACCCACGCAAGCCACTTCACGACCGGCCTGTTCCAGACGATAAGCCACCTCCATCGCCAGATTCCCCCCCAGCGACCAACCTGCCAGACGGAAAGCGCCCTGAGGTTGTGCCCCCAACAGTTGAGCGGTGTAATCCTCAACCATGCTTGTCCAGGACGGGACTTCGCCGCCCTCTTGCGCCAGCGCGCGGCAGATCACCCCGATCACCGGTCGCTGGTCACGCAGTGCCAGGGCAATCGCTTTGTAGCAATGCACCGAACCGTAACTGGGGTGGAACACAAACAATGGCGTGCCCGGCGCGCCGCTGTTAAGTGGCACGAGCAAATCGCTGCGGGTGCTGCCGTGCAGGCTGTCGACTTGCCCCTGCACCGTGGGGTTGAGCATCAACTGGGCCACCGATACGCTGACCCCGGTTGCGGCACGGATGCGCTCCTTGAGCAACAACACCAGCAGGGAGTGACCGCCCAGTTCGAAGAAATTATCGCGCAGGCCCACCCGTGGCACGCCCAAGAGATCGGACCAGATAGCCGCCAGTTGTTGCTCGTGCACGCTCTGCGGCGCCAAGTAGGCGGCCTGTTGTGGGGCATCGGGCGTGGGCAGGGCCTTGCGGTCCAACTTGCCATTGGGGCTTAACGGCATGCGGTCGAGCACCACCCATTGCCCAGGCACCATGAAGTCCGGCAGATGCCGCGCCAGATGCGCACTGAGCGCATCGCGCCAGCCCTCGACCGCGTCGTGCAGCACCACGTAGGCCACCAGGTGCTTACCTTCCAAGACTTGCACACTCGCCGCACGCACCCATTCGTGCTCCAGCACACGCGCCTCGATTTCGCCCAGTTCGATGCGCAAGCCACGCAGCTTGACCTGGTGATCCAGGCGCCCCAGGTACTCAATCACCCCGTCAGAGCGCTGGCGTACCCGATCACCACTGCGGTACAGCCGCGCACCGGCATGAAACGGGCACGGCACAAACCGTTCGGCAGTCAGTGCCGGTCGTTGATGGTAGCTGCGCGCCAGTCCGACGCCGCCCAGGTACAACTCGCCCGACACGCCCGCCGGCACCGGCATCAATTGCGCATCGAGCACATACGTGGCCAGGTTGGCAATCGGCCGGCCGATGGGCACGCTGTCGCAGTCTTCGGCGACACAGGTCCAGTGGGTCACGTCGATGGCCGCTTCGGTCGGGCCATACAGGTTATACAGCCCGGCCCAGGGCAGTTTAGCGAAGACCTGCTGCTGCACATCCACCGGTAACGCCTCGCCACTGCACACGATGCGGCGCAGACTCTGGCAGCGGATGACGCCTGGGTCTTGTACAAACGCCTGCAGCATCGACGGCACAAAATGCAATGTGGTGACCTGATGGCGATCGATCAGGCCGATCAAGCGCTCGGGATCGCGGTGATCGCCTGGCGCGGCAACCACCAGCTGTGCGCCGGTCATCAATGGCCAGAAGAACTCCCACACAGATACGTCGAAGCTGAACGGCGTCTTCTGCAACACCGCATCGCGGGCGTCCAGGCAGTAGGCATCCTGCATCCAGCACAGGCGGTTGGTCAGCGCGCCATGACGGTTGCCGGCCCCCTTGGGTTTGCCGGTAGAGCCGGACGTATAGATCACATAGGCCAGGTGCTCGCCGTCCAAAGCGACATTAGGATTGGCATCACTGAACCCATCGTGCCTTTCCTCATCCAGCAGCAGCACCTCAAGACCTGCGGGTATCGGCAGTGCTTGCAGCACCTGCGTCTGGGTCAACAGCAATTTCACCGCACTGTCTTGCAGCATGTAGCCCAGGCGTTCGCGCGGGTACTCCGGGTCCAGCGGCACATAGGCGCCCCCGGCCTTGAGCACGGCCAGCAGTCCCACCACCATTTCGACGCAGCGCTCTACCGCCAGCCCGACCAGCACATCCGGGCCAACTCCCAACGCTATCAAGCGATGTGCCAGGCGGTTGGCACGCCGATTAAGCTCGGCGTAGCTCAAGGATTGCTCGGCAAAATACAGCGCCGGCGCTTCGGGGGTGTGCTCGACCTGCGTTTCGATCAAGTAATGCACGCAGCGGTGCAGAGGGTAAGCCTGGGCGGTGGCGTTCCAACCGTGGACGATGCGGTGTCGCTCATCGCGGTCGAGCATCTCCAATTCACCAATCGGTTGCCGTGCATCTTGGGCCATGCCCTGCAATAGATGCTGCCAGTGCATGGCCATGCGCTGCACGGTTGGCCCGTCGAACAGGTCCGTGGCGTAGGTCAGCGCGGCCCAGATACCGTCGGCGGACTCGCGGGTGTCCAGGCTCAGGTCGAACTGCGCGGTGCGGCTCTGCCACTCCAGGCTTTCGACCTGCAGCAGCCCCGGCGACTGGGCGCTGCCGGCTTTGCGAGTATCGGCCTGGTGGTTGAACATCACTTGGAACAAGGGGTTATGGCTGAGGTTGCGCTCCGGCTGCAAGGCCAGCACCAATTGTTCGAAAGGCAGGTCCTGATGCGCCTGAGCCTCCAGCGCACGGGCCCGCACTTGCTGCAATAACGTGGACACTGACATCTGCCCGTCGATATCCGCCCTGATCACTTGGGTGTTCACAAAAAAGCCGATCAAGCGTTCGGTTTCGACACGATTGCGGTTGGCCGTCGGCACCCCGATGCGGATATCCGGCTGGCCGCTGTAGCGATACATCAGCACTTGGAACGAGGCCAGCAACAGCATGAATATCGTCACGCCTTCGCGCTGCGCCAGGTCGCGCAGCGCCGCCACCAGGCCCGCCGGCAACGCAATGTCCAGGCTCGCGCCACGGTGACTTTGCAGCAGCGGGCGGGCATGATCGAACGGCAGCGCCAATACCGGCTGCTCGCCCCCCAGGCGACCGCGCCAGTAATCCAGTTGGCGATCCTGTTCGCCGGCCTCCATCCACGCCCGCTGCCACAAGGCGTAATCGGCATACTGGATCGGTAAGGCGGGTAATTGCGCCTCATACCCCTGGGCGTACGCGGCATATAACTGCACCAGTTCCTCGACCATGATCTGCATCGAGTGCCCATCCGACACGACATGGTGCTGAACCAACACCAGCACATGCTCTTGCGCGTCAAGACGCATCAAGGCGACGCGCAGCAACGGGCCGTTCTGCAAATCGAAGGGCTGGGCGATCAGCGCGTCCAACCGGTCGGTCACCTGGGCCTGGTCAATCTCCATGGATTGGATCCGCACTGTGGCCTGTGGGTCGACCACCTGCACCCGACGCTCGCCGTCCTGACGCAGGCAGGTACGCAGGGTTTCGTGGCGGGCAACCAGGCTATCGAAGCTGCGCTGCAATGCCGCGACGTCCAATGGCCCACGCAAGCGCAGCGCCGTGGGCAGGTGATAAGCGGCGCTGTCGGGCTCCAACTGCCAGATAAACCACTGCCGCTCCTGAGCGTAGGACAGCAGCAACTGCGGCGCCTCATCGCGGGTCACTGGAATCGGTAAGTTGGCGGGCGAGACATCCTCGGCGAGCATCTTTTGCAGGTAGACCCGGCGCTGTTCCAGCGGCAAGCCGATAAACCGTTTGACGATGCGTTGTGCAACCTGAGTGTCCATCAAAACGGCCCCATATCATCAAACAGCGCATCGAGACGGCTGAGTTTGTCTTGCGTCACCGCACCGCCCTGCCCTTCAAGGTGCGCCGCCAGGCGCCGTACATCCGGGTGCTGGAAAATATCCTGCGGTGAAGGTCGCAGGCCCAGTTCAAGCTGCATACGCGAAATAACGTTGATGACCAGCAAGGAATGCCCGCCCAGTTCAAAGAAGTTGTCATTAAGGCCCACGCGCTCGACTTCCAACACTTGCGCCCAGATCGCCGCGATCTGCTGCTCCAGCTCGCTTTGCGGCGCTTCATAAGCACTGGATGGCTGGCCCGCATCGGCCTTGGGCAGCGCCTTGCGATCCAACTTGCCGTTGGGACTCAACGGCATCTGCTCCAGCAGTACCCACTGCGCCGGCACCATGTAATCCGGCAGGTGTTCGGCCAGGTGCGCACCGAGCACCTCGCGCCAGTCGCCGTGGACATGGTGCAGCACCAGGTAACCCACCAAGTACTTGCCGTCCACCGCCAGCACCGCCGCTTCGCGGACCTGCTCGTGTTCCAGCAACCGCGCTTCGATCTCGCCCAGCTCGATGCGCAGGCCGCGCAGCTTGACCTGATGGTCGATACGCCCGGCGTATTCGATCACTCCGTCTTCGCGGTAGCGCGCCAGGTCGCCGGTGCGGTACAGGCGCTCGCCGTGCACGAACGGGTGGGCGATAAAGCGTTCGGCGGTCAATGCAGGACGGCGGTGATAACCACGTGCCAGGCCCGCGCCGCCCAGGTACAGCTCGCCCAGCACGCCGACCGGCACCGGTTCGAAATTATCGTCAAGCAGGTAGCAGCCCAAATTGGCAATCGGACGGCCAATCGGCACGGTGTCGCGGCCTTCGTCGACGCAAGTCCAGTGGGTCACGTCGATGGCGGCTTCGGTCGGGCCATACAGGTTGTACAGCCCGGCGTGCGGCAGCTTGGCGAACACCTGCTGCTGCGCATCCACCGGCAACGCCTCACCGCTGCACACGATGCGTTGCAGGCTCCGGCAACTGGACACCGCCGCATCCTGCAAGAACGCCTGCAACATCGACGGCACAAAGTGCAGCGTGGTGACCTGTTCGGCGTTGATCACCTGGATCAATTTGGCCGGATCGCGGTGATCGCCAGGGGCGGCAATCACCAGCCGCGAGCCGGTCATCAGCGGCCAGAAAAACTCCCACACCGACACGTCGAAACTGAACGGGGTCTTTTGCAATACGCTGTCGGCCGCGCTTAACCCATAGGCTTCCTGCATCCATTGCAGGCGGTTGAGCAAGGCCGAATGACGGTTGCCCGCGCCCTTGGGTTGGCCGGTGGAGCCCGAGGTGTAGATCACGTACGCGAGGTTTTCGCCGTCCAGCGCGACAGCTGGGTTTTGCTCGCTGTATTGCTCGTAACTCGACTCGCCCAGCACCA